>NZ_JBJJLA010000016.1:0-66837 GCF_045449715.1 Marinobacter shunpengi
CCAAACGGCACACCAGGGGTTAAAAGGAGATTCCATGAAAGTAACCGACCTTCCCAAGCACTGGCAGGAAGAAAAGAAACCCGCCGACCGTACCCATGACTACAATCTGAGACTGCCGCTGGAAGACGCGGCACGGGTGGCTGCCCTGGCGGAGATGTACCCGGACCGCAGTGAGGCGGATATCCTCAACGACATGATTGCCGCGGCGCTGGATGATCTGGCGGAGAGTACGCCGCTGAAGGAGAAGCTGAAGCGGTCTTGAGGTGTAGCCCCTCTCCCTCCGGAGGGAGAGGGGCTGTTCTGAGCGAGCCTTGGGGGGGAGCCCCGGCTTCTACTTGCCGGTATCAGGCCACCGACACCAGCTGTCGGTGCTTGAGATCTTCCATGTGCTTCTGGCTCAGGGCCACGAACCGGGGTGTCAGGCCCACGTCCTCGTAGATCTCGAAACCGTCTTCGTCGTAGGCCACCACCTTGTCGCCTTCCACGTAGGGGAAGGAGGTTTCCAGCTCATCAAGGGCGGCGGAAATAAGGTCCCGCATCAGGTCCTGGGGAGACTTCATCGGGTAGAGGGCAGCAAGTCGCGACAGTTCCTCGTGGTGGCTGTCGGCCAGCTTGACGTAATAGGCGTCCCGGGTCAGACGACCCTTGGCGTGTTTATCCCAATGACTAACCAGATCGCGGATCTTCATATGCTTCGACTCCTGCCTTCGACTGCGCCCGATCAAATTGGTGGCTGAGGGCGGGAGAGTCCGGTTTCAGGCCCCCTGGCCTGGGAACTCCCCTTACCCCGCAGTGTAGTTGAATGGTGCAGAATACAAGCGTTGAAATCGGTAAAGATTTGTACCTATTTGCGGGTTTTGCGTATCAGATCGCCCATGGCCTTACGAGCGCTCCACACCCTTGACGCGGTTCCAGATCTCATCGAGGGCCTCCAGGGATTCGTCATCCATGTCCCTGCCCTGCTCCCGCAGTATGCCCTCAATGGCACGGAAGCGGGCCTCGAACTTGCGGTTGGTCCGCCGCAACGCCTGTTCCGGGTTAACCTTCAGGAACCGCGCCAGGTTGACACAGACGAACATCAGGTCGCCCAGCTCATCCTCCACCTCATCCCGGGCGGCGGGGTCCTGCTGAGCGTTCTGCCAGGCCACTTTTAACTCGGCGATTTCCTCCTGCAGCTTGTCGAACACCGGTTCGATATCCGGCCAGTCAAAGCCGTGGCGGGAGGCGCGGCGCTGCAGCTTGTCCGCCCGTGTCAGGGCCGGCAGGGAGGCGGGGATGTCGTCGAGCCGGCTGGCCGGTTGCACGGGTCTGGTCTCGCCTTTTTCCGCCCGCTCCTCGGCCTTGATCCGTTCCCAGCTCGCCGCGATCCATTCATCGGTGGGCCGGTTGTCGGGATCCACCCGGCTTTCCAGGGTGCCTTCGGGGAATACGTGGGGGTGCCGGCGCAGCAGTTTGCGCACCAGGGTGTGTACCACGGCATCAAAATTGAACAGATCCTGTTCCTGGCCCAGTTGCGAATAGAAGATCACCTGGAACAACAGGTCCCCCAGCTCCTCCTTCAGGTGGGCATAGTCCTCCCGCTCGATGGTGTCAGCCACTTCATGGGCCTCTTCCAGGGTGTGGGGCACGATGGTGCGGAAGGTCTGTTTGGTGTCCCAGGGGCAGCCGGTGTCCGGGTCCCGCAGTCGGGCCATCAGGGTCTTCAGGTCCTCGATGCTGTAATTCATGACCGTTTGCGCCTTACCTCGATGATGTTGGGCAGGTTGCGGATCTGGGCCAGCAGCCGGGCCAGTTGCTCCAGGCTGTGAATTTCCACGGTGACCAGCATGGTGGCGGTATTATCGTCCACATTGGACAGGGTGTTCAGGGACAGCACGTTGCTCCGGGACGCGGTCAGCACCTGGGTGATGTCCCGCAGCAGGCCGTAGCGGTCATAGGCCTCGATCTCGATATCCACCGGATAGGTGGCCTCGGGCCGTCCACCCCAGCTGACCTCGATAATCCGGTTGGGCTCGTACTCCTTGTGGTGCAAAAAGGTCAGGCAGTCCTGACGGTGCACGGTGACCCCCCGGCCCACAGTGATATAGCCCCCGATGGCGTCCCCGGGCAGCGGCTTGCAGCACTTGGCCACCTGGGTCTTGAGCTTGCCCACGCCGCGGATCTGGATGTCCGAGTCGGTGTCGTACTTGCGGTTGCGGCTGCCCAGCAACTTGAGGTCAAGCTGCTTCTCCCGGGGTTCCAGCATCTCCTGGCCGACGTTGGCCACGTGGGTGGGACGCAGGTCGCCAGCACCGATGGCGGCGAACATGTCATCCGCTGCCGGGTAGTTCACCTTGCGGGCCAGTTCGTTCAGGTCCAGGTCGTAGATGGACAGGCGCTTGAACTCGTCCTCCAGGATCGCCCGCCCGTCCGCGATGTTCCGGCCCCGGTCCTGCTGCTTGAACCAGTGGGTGACCTTCGCCCGTGCCCGGGGCGTCTGGATGTACCCCAGACTGGGATTGAGCCAGTCCCGGCTCGGCGCCTGGTTGTTGGAGGTGAGGATGTACACCTGGTCCCCGGTCTGCAACGGATAGGTCAACGGCACGATGCGGCCATTGACCCGGGCACCCCGGCAGGCATGCCCCACCTCGGTATGCACCCGGTAGGCAAAGTCCACCGGTGTGGCCCCCTGGGGCAGGTCCACCACGTGGCCCTCTGGGGTGAACACGTAGACCCGGTCCGAGGCGATATCGCCGGTGAGGTGGTCCTCCAGCCCGGACAGGTCACCCAGATCCTCCTGCCACTCCAGCACCTGGCGCAGCCAGTTGATCTTGGCCTCGTAGCCGGTGGAGCGATTGCCGGTATCGGTGCCCTTATAGAGCCAGTGGGCACAGACTCCCAGTTCCGCTTCCTCGTGCATCTTGTGGGTGCGGATCTGCACCTCCATAACCTTGCCCCCGGGCCCGATCACGGCGGTGTGGAGCGACTGGTAACCGTTCTCCTTGGGGTTGGCGATGTAGTCGTCGAACTCGTTGGGAATATGCCGCCAGAGGCTATGCACAATGCCCAGGGCGGCGTAGCAGTCCCGCATTTCAGGCACCAGCAGGCGCACGGCGCGGACGTCGTAGACCTGGGAGAAGTCGATGCCCTTGCGCCGCATCTTCCGCCAGATGCTGTAGATATGCTTGGCCCGGCCCGACAGCTCAGCGTTGATACCGGAGCGGCGCAATTCGTCCCCCAGTTCCCGGAGTACTTTCTGGATGTAACCCTCACGGTCCAGTCGCTTCTCGTCGAGCTGCTTGGCGATCTTCTTGTAGGCGGTCTCGTGCAGATAACGGAAGGACAGATCCTCCAGCTCCCACTTGATGTGACCGATACCCAGCCGGTGCGCCAGCGGTGCATAGATGTCGAACACCTCCCGGGCCACCCGCATGCGTTTCTCGTAGGCAGTATCCTTCACCGCCCGCAGGGCGCAGGTCCGCTCCGCCAGCTTGATCAGCGCCACCCGGACATCGTCGATCATGGTGACCAGCATCTTTCGGACATTGTCCAGCTGGCCCTCGGTCTGGCCCAGCACATTGCCCTTGAGGGGGTGATGGATAGCGGAAATGGCAGCCATCTGGGCCACGCCCTCGATCAGGCCGGCCACTTCGTCGCCGAACTCTTTCTGGATCTCCTCCAGACCAATACGACCCTCCCGGACCGCCCGGTAGAGGATGGCGGCCACCAGGCTGGCCTGGTCCAGGTGCAGCTCCACCAGCACCTGGGCCATCTCGATGCCAGTCCGGAAACTGCTGGCGCCAGGGGCCCAGAGGCGGTCTTCCTGCACGGCACGGCGGTCGATCTCGGCACTGAGCTCACAGGCCCTGCGGAACTGGTCCGGGTTCTCCAGGCGGGTCTGGGCCGCGATATGGCGTACCCAGCCTTCGATATCCACCTGTCCGTCCGCGGTAACCGCGTAGTCTTCCCGTACTTTTACCATGCTATTGCTGCCGTTTGTGTCCGAACAAAAGCCCGCCGCTGGTCAGTCCCTCTCGAACAGCGCGATGGACTCCACATGGGTGGTGTGGGGGAACATATCCATCACACCCGCCTGCTTCAGGCGATACCCCTTGCTGACGATCACCCCCGCATCCCGTGCCAGGGTGGCGGGGTTGCAGGAAACATAGACGATTCTCCGGGCACCGAAAGCAGTCAGGTGCTCACAGATCTCCTGGGCGCCGGACCGGGGCGGATCAATCAGGATGCGATCAAAGCCCTCCGAGGCCCAGCTCTCACGGGTGAAGTCCCCCTGCAGGTTGGCGCCGTGGAAGGTGACATTGTCCAGCCCGTTGCGTTCAGCATTTTCCCGCCCCCGTACCACCATGGCATCGTCGCCTTCCACGCCTACCACCTGGCCGGCCTTGCGGGCCAGTGGCAGGGTGAAGTTGCCCAGGCCGCAGAACAGATCCAGCACCCGCTCGCCAGGCTGCACATCCAGCCACTCGATGGCCCGGTGTACCATGCGCTGGTTGATGTCAGCATTGACCTGGGTGAAATCCATGGGATGGAAGCTCATGGTCAGGTCGAATTCCGGCAGCCGGTAGCTCAACCGTTCCTCGCCGCCGTCCGGCCAGATCCGGTGGACCGTATCCGGCCCCTTCGGCTGCAGGTAGATATGCAAGTCATGGGCCTTGCCGAATGCCACCAGCGCCTCGCGATCCGATTCGCTCAGGGGAATCATGTTGCGGAAAATCATGGCGGCGTCATCGTCGCCACAGGCCACTTCCACCTGGGCGATGTGCTGGTAGGCCTCCAGCCCATAGAGCAGGACACGAAGGTCGTCAATGCGGTCACCGATGCGAGGGTCCAGCACCACGCAGCGGTTGATGTCCGCCAGGAAGCTGTTGCGCTTCTCCCGGAAACCCACCAGCACCGAATCCCGCTTGGCCACGAACCGCACCCCCAGCCGCGCCTTGCGGCGATAGCCCAGGGAGGGCGAGCGCATGGGCTCGATCCACTGCTCCGGCTCGATGCCCCCGAAATGGGCAAAGTGTTCCCGCAGGGTGTTCTCCTTGAACCGGATCTGGGCATCCGGCGCCATGTGCTGCAGGCTGCAGCCGCCACAGAGGTCGGCGAAATCACAGGGCGGTTCGGTCCGCTCCGGTGACGCCTCCAGCACCTCTTCGGTACGCAGCTCATCAAACTTGCTGCGGGTGGAGATCATCTTCGCCATCACCCGCTCGCCGGGCAGGGCACCGTCCACGAATCGGGTCTTGCCCTCCTCGCGGGCGATGCCGCGCCCATCGTGACTGAACGCCTCAATGGCACACGGCAGCGGTTCCCTGGGCAGGGGTTTCCTGCGTCTACGACTCATACACAATGTCTCTGGTAGGAAAATACAGTCAGGCGCCCGGAAACACCCCGGTGGAGAGATAGCGGTCGCCACGGTCACAGATAATGGCCACGATCACCGCGTTTTCAACCTGCTCCGACAGCTTGAGGGCGGCCGCGATGGACCCGCCGGAAGACACTCCGCAGAAGATACCCTCTTCCCGGGCCAGGGCCCGCATGGTGTTCTCGGCATCCTCCTGGCTGACATCCAGCACCTCGTCCACCCGTGAGGCATCGTAGATCTTCGGCAGGTATTCCTCGGGCCAGCGGCGGATACCGGGGATGGACGAGCCTTCCTTCGGTTGCAGGCCGATGATGCGGATATCCGGGTTGCATTCCTTCAGGTACCGGGACACGCCCATGATGGTGCCGGTGGTGCCCATGGAGCTGACGAAGTGGGTGATATGGCCCTGGGTCTGTTCCCAGATCTCCGGCCCTGTGGTCCGGTAGTGGGACAGCGGGTTGTCCTGGTTTGCAAACTGGTCGAGTACCAGCCCTTCCCCCTGTTCCTGCATGCGGGACGCCAGGTCGCGGGCGCCTTCCATGCCCTCCTCCTTCGATACGGTAATGATCTCGGCACCATAGGCCCGCATGGAGGCCCGGCGTTCCTCGCTCATGTTGGCGGGCATGATCAGCTTCATGCGGTACCCCTTGATGGCCGCTGCCATGGCCAGCGCGATACCGGTGTTGCCACTGGTGGCCTCGATCAGGGTATCCCCCGGCCGGATATCCCCCCGCTGTTCCGCCTCCTGGATCATGCTGATGGCGGGGCGGTCCTTGACCGAACCGGCAGGATTATTGCCCTCCAGCTTGGCCAGGATGACATTGCTGGTATCACCGGGCAGTCTCTGCAACCGGACCAGCGGGGTATGGCCGACGTAGTCCTCGATGGTGGGGAAATGCATGGCGTGGGTGCTCCTCGTCGAGATGGGCTGCACAGCTTTTCAAAACGCTTATGTTACACTTGAGGCGTTTTTGAGACAGTTTTGAGTTGTTAAGTTCAACAGGTTGTTAAGTTCAACAGATTGTCAGGACGGTTTCGATGGTCCTGTTGCCCCACCTGGCTGGTTCGTTAACGTGCAGGGGCACCAGGGTGCACATCATACGCATAACCAGGCAACTCGCCCAATACAGGTTCCCGCTATAACCATTGCCGTGGGCTATAAGAAAAAAGCGGCCGGCCACTTCAGGGTGGGAACGCCAAGGACCGGCAGGCGAAATCGCGCTTGGCGAGAGCGTCCCACTTTGAGGCCATTTTGACGGTCATTTGAGGCGCATAGTGGTTCTATGTAACGAAAATGAGCGCTCAAAAGGGGCCAAAGTGGGGCGGTCGCAGCGGCGGGTGACCATAAACCAGGGATCGGACAAGGGGTAGGCACAGACGTATGCGTCGTTGGGGTATTCGCAAAAAAGTCCTGGTGGTAACGCTGGTTCCCACCCTGGTTACCACCGTCCTGCTAGGGGTGTTCTTCTCCTGGAGCTGGGTGCAGAACATCAACCAGTTGCTGGACGACCGGGGCGATTCCCTGTCCCGCCAGTTATCCGCGGCTGCCGAGTACGGCATGTTCACCTCCAACCGCAGCCTGTTGAGCAGCCTGTCCAACGCCCTGCTGGAAGAGCAGGACGTGCGCTCCATCACCTTCTACAACGCCCGCCGGGAGCGGCTGCTTCACACCGGCCCGGCCACCAGCTTTAAAACGCCGGACCAGTTCCCGGACGGCTCGTCGGTGGCCCGCTGGACAGCCTCGGACACCACGGTATTCATGTCGCCGGTCTACCTGCAGGACCTGATGCTGGACAACCTGCTGGACCTTGAGTCGGGAGCCACCACGGCCTCCGACGATATGGAACCCATCGGCTGGGCTGCTGTGGAAATGTCCCACGTGCGCACCGAGAAGGAAACCTGGAAGGCACTGTTTATTTCCCTGCTGGTGATTGTGGCCGGCGTGCTGCTCAGCCTGGCCATCGCCCTGCGCCTGAGCCGGTCCTTCACCCACCCGGTGTTCGAACTCAACCGAGCCGTGGCCCGCCTCAAGGAAGGCCACCTGGATACCCGTGTCTACACCAGCGCGGGTCCGGAGTTCGAACAACTGGAATCCGGCCTGAACGACATGGCGGCAGAGCTGAGCAAGGCCCAGGCGGAGATGCAGCAGAACATCGACCAGGCCACCGAGGACCTGCGGGAAACCCTGGAAACCATTGAGATCCAGAACATCGAACTGGATTTCGCCCGCAAGGACGCCCTGGAAGCCAGCCGCATCAAGTCGGAATTCCTGGCCAACATGTCCCACGAGATCCGCACGCCGCTGAACGGCATCATCGGTTTTACCGAGTTGCTGCTGAAGGGGCCACTGCAGAAGCAGCAGGCGGAACATCTGAACACCATCCGCAAGTCCTCGGAAATCCTGCTGACCATCATCAACGACATCCTGGACTTCTCCAAGATCGAGGCCGGCAAGCTGATCCTCGACCGGGTGCCCTTCCACCTGCGGGAGATCGTGGAGGAGGTCATGGTGATGCTGGCGCCGGCGGCCCATGGCAAGAACCTGGACCTGGTGCACCTGGTCTACGCCGATGTGCCCAACAACATGATGGGCGACCCGCTGCGGGTGAAGCAGGTGATCACCAACCTGGTAAACAACGCCATCAAGTTCACCCAGACCGGCGAGGTGGTGCTGCGGGCCAGCCTGGAAGAGGAAGACACGGAGAACAACGAGGTCACCCTGCGCATCAGCATTTCCGACTCCGGCGTCGGCCTGTCCCGTGCCCAGCAGCAGTCGCTGTTCAACGCCTTCAGCCAGGCGGACGCCTCCACCGCCCGCCAGTACGGCGGCACCGGCCTCGGGCTGGTGATCTCCAAGCGCCTGGTGGAGGAAATGGGCGGCAATATCGGCCTGGAGAGCGAACTGGGCAAGGGCTCCACCTTCTGGTTCACCCTGACCACCGAACTGTCCACGGGCACCGAGGCGCCCCTGCCCCACGATGCCCTTCGCGGCGAACGGATCATCTATCTGGAACAGCAGAAGACCACTGGCCTGGCGGTGGAACACATCCTCCGGGACTGGGGCATCGACGTTACCCGGGTCAACTCCCCGGTGGAGGTGCTGGAGCATGTGGAAGAGGCCCAGCAGAAGCAGTCCGGCTACGCCGTGGCCATTGTGGGAATTACCCGGCACCTGCTCAATTCCAGCCAGTACCGGGAACTGATCCGCAGCCTGGAGGTAGACCGGGACTGCCGCACACTGCTGCTGACACCGACCCTGGAGTCCCACGATACCATCCTCACCGGGATGGCCAGCAGCCACATGATCAAACCCATCTGTCGCGAGCCGCTGTATGATGAGTTGCTGATGCTGGTCCACGGCATTGAGACCCGCAACGAGCGGAGCCCCCGGGAGCGGACGAAAGGCGCCCTGCCGCCACCCGGTGGTGCCGCCTCGAACCTGCCGAGGGTGATGGCGGTAGACGACAACGAGGCCAACCTGAAGCTGGTACTGACGCTCCTGAAGGATTGCGGCATTGCCGCCGAGGGTGCGGCCAGCGGCTTCGAGGCCCTGAGCAAGGCCCGCAACCAGAGCTTTGACGCCATCTTCATGGACCTGCAGATGCCGGGTATGGACGGCGTGGAAACCACCGCCCGGCTGCGGGGACTGGACAACAACCATCACCGCACCGCCATTATCGCGCTGACCGCCCACGCCCTGGCGGACGAGCAGGAACGGTTGATGCAACAGGGCTTCGACGGTTACCTGGCGAAGCCGGTCAACAGTAGCCAGCTCATGGAAACCCTGTCCGATTTCACCGGCTACCACCCCCCGGAACAGCCGGAGGAGGAGGAAACCCGTGGTGTCGCTGAATTCCGCGACACCCGGCGGCCACTGCGCCCTTCTACCCGTCGCCGCCAGAAACCGGTGGTGGATGTGGAGGAGAGCATCCGCCTGGCCGCTGGCAAGCCGGATCTGGCGGAAGAGCTGTTCAGCATGTTGCTGGAGCAGCTCCGGCCGGACCAGGAGACCATCAGGGCGAAATGGTCAGAGGAGGATTACGAGGCAGTGCTGGAATGCGTGCACAAACTGCATGGCGCCACCCGCTACTGCGGGGTGCCGGAACTGCGGGACGCCTCGGAACAGTTCGAGACCGCCATCAAACGGCGCTCGGAGGACATGGAGGCCCTGCGCGACAACCTGCTGGCGGCCATGGAGCGGCTGGAAATCTGGGGAAACGAGACGGACTGGCTGGCACTGTTCCGCAACAGTGATCATCTGAATCCCGTTTGATGGTTTGTGATTTCTGGCCCTATGCCTCCAGAACTTGGGCGACCTTCGGCAGTCACCCTTTAGGCTTGCTCAATTGCCCGGGGCCGAGGGGTGGGGGAGCCTTTCTGCAGGGAAACGTTGTCTGAGCGAAGCGAGTTTGACGTTTTCCGGAAGAAAGGCACCCCCACCCCTCGACCTGACTCCAGAAACCTCAGGCCCGGGCCTGGTCCAGAATCACCCGCATATCCCGAACAGCATCTTTCAGCCCGGTAAAAATAGACCGTGCAATAATCGCATGGCCAATGTTCAGCTCATTGATCCCGGGAATGGCCGCCACCGCCAGGGTATTGTGGTAGTTCAGGCCATGGCCGGCGTTGACCACCAGCCCCTTGCGGCGGGCGTACTCCACTGCCTGCTTCAGGGTCTCCAGGGTGTGGGACTGCTCCGCCGGAGTATCCGCCTCGGCGTACTCACCGGTGTGTAACTCGATCACCGGGGCGCCGCAGCGCACCGCCGCGTCGATCTGTTCGGGGTCCGGGTCGATAAACAGCGATACTTCCGCACCAATCTTCGCCAGACGTTCGCAGGCCCGGGCGACCCGATCCTCATTGCCGGCCACATCCAGCCCCCCCTCGGTGGTCAGTTCCTCGCGCTTCTCCGGCACCAGGCAGACACACTGTGGGCGGACATTCTCGGCAAAGGCCAGCATGGCGTCTGTCACCGCCATTTCCAGGTTCATACGGGTATTGAGGGTCTGACGCATCAACAGCACATCCCGGTCCTGGATGTGACGGCGGTCCTCCCGGGGGTGGATGGTGATGCCATCGGCGCCCGCCTCCTCGGCCACCATGGCTGCCTGGACCGGGTCCGGGAAACGGGTGCCACGGGCCTGGCGCAGGGTGGCCACATGGTCCACATTCACACCCAGCAATACGCGATCTTTCATCTATCAATGCCCCTCAATAGTCAGTGGAACGTCCGCCGGCGAACAGCGCCCGGCTATTCAGCGGCTTGCCCTGTAACAGGAAATCCGTCAGCGCCCGCATCACCTGCTTGGCGGTGCGTCGGGCATCCGCCTCCTCCAGGTTTCCCGCCGCCAGTTTCAGCAATGCCTCGCCAGGCAGCCCCGTGAGACGGGCATGGTCCCCTGGTCCGGCAAGGATGCCATGCTGGGGATCATAGCAGTAGCGACCGCCGGGCTGCACCGGTTCGCCGCTGTCCATGGCAAGCCCCCAGTCAAAACCGTATCCCAGTCCCTCCGCCAGGCGCATTTCGAAACGACGCAGCACCGGCTCCACCTGGTCACCGGCGGTGGACAGGGCTTCCAGGGCATCCAGGTAGGCGGCGAACAGGTCCTGGGCGGGATCGAACGGGGAGAGCAGCTTCTGGAGCAGTTCGTTCAGGTAGAAACCGCTGTAGAGCCCCTTGCCATGGCCGAGTTGCACACCTGGACGGTTGTCCGCGTGGGTCAGGGTCTTCAAGTCCGATCGACCGGTCCAGTCCACCAGCAGGGGCTGGAACGGCTGCAACTGGGCTTTCATGGCACTGCGGGTGCTGTTGGCGCCACGGGCGATAACGCCCACCTTGCCATGATTCAGCGTGAACAGGTCCACCAGCAGACTGGTTTCCCGATAGGGTCGCCGGTGGAGAACGTAGGCGGGTTCCTGGCTTACCTGCATGACGGCCTCAGCCGTCGTTCATGCCCAGGCTCTTGAGCGCCCGGTCACTATCGGCCCAGCCGCGTTTGACCTTGACCCAGAGTCGGAGCATCACCTTGCAGTCGAACATCCGTTCCATATCGGCCCGGGCCTCCTGGCCGATCCGGCGCAGACGCTCGCCCTTGTCACCAATGACAATCTTCTTCTGCCCTTCCCGCTCCACCAGGATCAGCGCGGCAATGTGCAGGGTCTTGCCATCGTGCTTGAATTCCTCGATTTCCACCGCTACCGAGTACGGCAGTTCCGCCCCCAACTGACGGGTAATCTTCTCCCGCACCATTTCGGCGGCGACAAACCGCTCGCTGCGGTCGGTGATCTGGTCATCCGGATAGAAATGGACGCTTTGCGGCAGGAAGCGGGCCACCGCCTCTTCCAGTGGTTCCAGGTTCTGGTCCTTCAGGGCGGACAGAGGAATGATCTCGGCAAAGTCCCGTTTGGCCGCCAGCTTTTCCAGCACCGGCAGCAGGGTTTCCCGCTTCTCCACCTGGTCCACCTTGTTGACCGCCAGGATCACCGGGCATTTCAGGTGCGTCAGCTTCTGCAGCACCATCTCATCCGCCGGGGTCCAGTGGTGACGATCCACCACGAACACCACCACATCCACATGTTTCAGTGCCGATGAGGCAGCCCGGTTCATATACCGGTTCAGGGCCCGGGGCTCCTCTTCGTGCATGCCCGGGGTGTCCACATAGATCGCCTGTACCGCCCCCTCGGACTTGATACCGAGGATCTGGTGCCGGGTGGTCTGGGGCTTGCGTGAGGTGATGCTGAGTTTCTGGCCCAGGATATGGTTCAGCAGCGTGGATTTGCCCACATTGGGGCGGCCGACGATGGCCACGAAGCCGCAGCGGCTGTCGGGATCATCAGGCCGGGTCATATCCGTCATTCGTTCGTCTCCACGCCCAGTTGCTGAAGGGCGGCGCGGGCCGCCTGCTGTTCGGCGATCCGCCGGCTGCTGCCCACGCCGGTGGTCTGGCGGTCCAGGGACGGTAACGCACAGGACACATGGAAGGTCTGGGCGTGGGCTTCGCCATCCACGGATATCACGTCATAGCGCGGCAGCGGGAACTGCCGGGACTGAAGGTATTCCTGCAGGCGGGTCTTGGGGTCCTTCTGGGTATCCTGGATATCGAGGCGCTGGAGGCGTTTTTCGAACCAGTGCAGCACCTGCTGCCGGCAGGTGTCGAAACCGCTGTCCAGGTAGATGGCCCCGATGATGGATTCCACCGCATCGGCAAGGATGGAGTCCCGCCGGAAACCGCCGCTTTTCTTTTCCCCCGACCCGAGCCTCAGGTACTGGCCCAGCTCGAACTCGCGGCCAATCTCCGCCAGCGTCACCCCTTTCACCATCCGCGCCCGCAGGCGACTGAGCTGACCTTCCCGGGCCCGCTCGAAGTGGTGATACAGGTGCTCGGCAATGATCATGTTGACCAGCGAGTCACCCAGGAACTCCAGCCGCTCGTTGTTCTGGTTACCAAAGCTGCGATGGGTCAGCGCCAGCATCAGCAGTTCCGGGTCGTGGAAGGTATAACCAATGCGGCGCTGTAATCGGTCCAGGTCGGGTTGGTTTATCACTGTCCTCTCAGCTCATAGAAATGACTGAAGTTGATCACGGCATCCACATTGGACACCACATGGGTGCGAACCTCGTAGTCCAGGCTGATGATCACCAGGTCACCGTCCTTTTCGATGTTGATTTCCTTGGCATCGAAGCCATCCACGTTGTTCACGCTCAGGCGCTTGGTGACCAGGCGCCGGACATCGGCGGGCGTCATCTCGGACAGCCCCTCTTCGCCGTCGAGACCCTCCAGGGCCCCCTTCACAGTGTAGTCATCAAGATAGGCCGGCCCCAACTTGATCACCAGGGTCAGTAAGCTGGCGAAGAACAGCACGGCAATCAGGATGCCCACGGTGGACGCGCCACGCTGGTGGAATGGAGTTTTCATACGCACGTACCTCATAAAAAACGGCGACTCATTCGCCCATCAGTCGATGGTGCCCACCCGGTCGAATGAAGGCAGGCTGGTCAGTGATGGCCACTGCATCCAGATCAGGAATGCCTTGCCAACCACCATCTCATCCGGAACCATACCCCAAAAACGGCTGTCATTACTGTTATCCCGGTTGTCTCCCATCATGAAGTAGTGCCCATCCGGAACAATCCATTCACCCTCACCGGCGCCACCCCGGCTGCCCAGGTTGCGATAGATGTTGTGTTCCACATCCCCGAGCTGCTCTTCCAGCATTTCAAACGGCGGCAAGTGGGCCACGAAACGGGTGGGAACCTCCTCGCCGTTGATGGTGAGGGTCTTGTCGCGATAGCGGATGCGGTCGCCCGGCAGGCCCACCACCCGCTTGATGTAGTTGGTCTTGCCGTCTTCCGGGAAACGGAACACCATGATGTCACCCCGCTCAGGATCACCGATCTCGACAATCTCGGTGCCCAGCACCGGCAGGCGCAGGCCATAGGCGTACTTGTTCACCAGGATGAAATCCCCCACCTCCAGGGTCGGCAGCATCGAGCCGGAAGGAATCTGGAAGGGTTCCACCAGGAACGACCGCAACACCAGGACAATGGCCAGTACCGGGAAGAATGAACGGCTGAGGTCCACCAGGTAGGGTTCCGGGGGGCCGGCCTGCTCGTCCTCATCCACGGTCGGGGCGGAGCCCTCCGGTGCATCGCTTCCGCCGGCGGCCACCACACCACCGGACTCCTGCCAGGCGGCTTCCCGACGCGGCCTGAGGAACAGCCGGTCGCCCAGCCAGATAATGCCGGTGGCAAAGGTCAGTACGACCAGGATCAGCGGAAAGTTTATGTCCATTCAGTAGAACCCTAGTTGTCCACTTTCAGCACCGCCAGGAAGGCTTCCTGGGGTACCTCAACGTTACCAAGCTGCTTCATGCGCTTCTTGCCTTCCTTCTGCTTCTGGAGCAGCTTCTTCTTACGACTGACGTCGCCACCGTAGCACTTGGCGGTTACGTTCTTACGCAGGGCCTTGACCGTCACCCGGGCGACGATCTGGTTACCGATGGCGGCCTGGATGGCAATATCGAACATCTGCCGGGGAATCAGCTCCTTCATCTTGTCGATCAGCGCACGTCCCCGGTAATGGGATTGCTCCCGATGGACGATCAACGCCAGGGCATCCACCCGTTCGCCGTTGATCATCACGTCCAGCCGCACCAGATTGGCCGCCTGGAAACGCTTGAAGTGGTAGTCCAGCGAGGCGAAACCACGGCTGGCGGATTTGATGCGGTCGAAGAAATCGAGCACCACTTCCGCCATGGGGAGTTCGTAGGTCAGTTGCACCTGGTTCGCCAGGAACAGCATATTGGTCTGCACACCGCGCTTTTCCTCGCACAGGGCAATCACGTTGCCCAGGTGCTCCTGGGGCACCAGGATGCTGGCTTCCACGATGGGCTCACGCATTTCCTCAATGGAGCCAATGTCGGGCAGGCTGGACGGATTGGAAACACTGACCGTATCGCCATTGCGGGTCACCACCTCGTAAACCACGGTGGGCGCAGTGGTGATCAGGTCGATATTGTATTCTCGCTCCAGCCGCTCCTGGATGATTTCCATATGGAGCATACCCAGGAAGCCGCACCGGAAACCAAAACCGAGCGCGTCGGAGTTTTCCGGCTCGAAGAACAGCGAGGCATCGTTGAGCGTCAGCTTGGACAGGGCGTCGCGGAATTCCTCGTAATCATCTGAGCTGACCGGGAACAGGCCGGCGTAGACCTGGGGCTTGACCTTCTTGAAGCCCGGTACCGGCAGGGTGTCATCCGCATACTTGTGGGACACGATGGTGTCCCCCACCGGGGCCCCATGAATATCCTTGATGCCGGCCACCACGAAGCCAACCTCACCGGTGCCCAGCTCGCCGGTCTCGGTGGGCTTCGGCGTGAAGATACCCACCTTGTCCGCGTTCCACGCCTTGCCGGTGGACTTGATCTGGATCTTATCGCCCTTGCGCAGCACGCCCTGACGAACACGAACCAGGGAGACAACACCCAGATAGTTGTCGAACCAGGAATCAATGATCAGCGCCTGCAGCGGTGCGTTCTCCTCACCCTGGGGCGGCGGAATCCGCTTGATCAGGTCTTCCAGCACGTCTTCCACGCCCAGGCCGCTCTTGGCGCTGCAGCGCACCGCATCGGTGGCCTCGATGCCGATGATGTCCTCGATCTCCTGGGATACCCGGTCCGGCTCCGCCTGGGGCAGGTCCATCTTGTTCAGTACCGGCACCACTTCCAGACCCTGCTCGATGGCTGTATAGCAGTTGGCCACGGACTGGGCCTCCACGCCCTGCCCGGCATCCACCACCAGCAATGCGCCCTCACAGGCGAACAGGGATCGGGATACCTCGTAGGAAAAGTCCACATGGCCGGGGGTATCGATGAAGTTGAGCTTGTACTCCACCCCGTCCCGGGCCTTGTAGTTCAGGGTAACGCTCTGGGCCTTGATGGTAATGCCCCGTTCCCGCTCAAGGTCCATGGAATCCAGCACCTGCTCCGCCATTTCACGGTCGGTGAGGCCGCCGCAGACCTGGATAAAGCGGTCTGCGAGTGTGGACTTGCCATGGTCGATGTGGGCGATGATCGAGAAGTTGCGGATGCGGCTCAGTTCAGTCACAGACAAATGGTTACCCGTAGAAGACGTCGTCACCCGGAACCCGGCCCCGGACGAAAATCCGGCGGGAGGAGCCCCGGTGGAGAATTTCAGTGCCGGTGCCGGCACACGGGCCGACAATTGCAAAGGCGGGATTTTACCGGTTGTGGGGCCTTATTACCATCAGCGAACCGCCAACCAGTACCCGCAATAACCGAGTCATGGGATATAACCGCGTCATGGGATCAATGCCCTTTCATACTGGTTGACCAGGAAACTGATCAGGGAATCCTCATCCAGGGGATAGCTGAACAGGTTGCCCTGGCACTGGGCGCAGCCGGCCTTCTCCAGGAACTGCAATTGGTGCGGGGTCTCCACTCCCTCCGCCACCACGGTCAGTCGCAACTTGTGGGCCAGGGCAATCACTGCGGAAGCCACGTCGGTGGCGTTGGCATTGTAGGGGATATCCCGAATGAAGCGGTCATCGATCTTCACTGCATCCAGGGGTAACTGCTGCAGGGCCGCCAGGGAGCAGGCACCGCTGCCGAAGTCATCCAGGATAAGCCGGGCGCCGGTATCGTGGAGCGCCCCCAGCAACACCCGCAGCCCCTTGGGGTCCTCGTTGAGCAGGGAAGCAGGCAACTCAAGCTCCAGCCGTTCCGGTACCACGCCGGTTTCGGTGATGACGCGGCGGAACAGGTCCAGGAAGCCGGGATCGGTCACCTGTCTTACGGACAGGTTTACCGCCACCTGCAGCCGCTCAAAGCCCGCCCGCTCCAGGGCCTGGATCTGGATGCAGGCCTGCCGCAGGGCCATTTCGCCCAGGCGGACAATCAGACCGGACTCTTCGGCCAGGCGGATAAACTGGTGGGCGGACACCAGCCCCCGTTCCGGGTGCTGCCAGCGCAGGAAGGCCTCAACCCCGACCACCCGCTGCTCCGCCAGGTCGACCTTGGGCTGGTAATGCAGGACAAAGCGGTCCTCATCCAAGGCATTGGTGAGTTCTTCCTGCTGCAGCAGCCGACGTGCCGCCTGCAGATTCAGTGCCGGAGTGAAGAACTGGTAGTTGTTACGCCCCCGCTCCTTGGCCCGGTACATCGCCAGGTCCGCGTACTTCATGAGCACGCCCGGGTCCTCACTGTCGTAGGGGATCATCGCGACCCCGATACTGACCGTGATTCCCACGTCATGCTCGTTCAGGCGCACGCGCTGACACAGGCGTCGCAGGATGGTCTCCGCCACCTTGGCGGCGGCGTCGGGACCGCTGATCCTCGACAGCAGCACCACAAATTCATCGCCCCCGAGGCGGGCAACGGAGTCCTCTTCCCGGACACAGCCGGTCAGCCACCGGGCCACGTGCTCCAGCAACTGGTCACCGGAATCGTGACCCAGGGTGTCGTTGATACGCTTGAAGCCATCCAGGTCCAGGAACATCAGTGCCGCCGGCTCATCGCTGCGGCGACTGCGACGGACCACATGGGCCAGCCGATCCCGGAACAACTGGCGATTGGCCAGCCCCGTCAGTGGATCATAGAACGCCAGGCGATGCAGCTCGGACTGGGCGGTGCGCAACTGGGTCAGGTCACGCAGACTCAACACCACGCCTTCCACTCCCGGCACCCCCAGCATGGAGGTGAACGAGCCTTCCATCTCACGCCACTCACCGGAGGCGTCACGTACCCGGGCGCGGGTGACCGGCATCTGCTCACCCGGCTTCTCCAGGGCGGCCCGGAACCCGGCCTGCAGCCTAGGCCAGTCGTCGCTGTGGACCCGGGATTCCGAAGGTATGCCACGGGCCTCCTCCGGGTCATAACCCAGGATGGTGTAGCAGGACGGACTGACGTAGGTGGGCCGCCCCTGCTGGTTCATCACCAGGGTGATGTTGCTGGCACCCTCTGTGATGGCCCGGTAGCGACCGGCACTCATCTGGGCCAGCAACCGGGAGCGTATCAGCGCCAGCGCGAAGGCAAACAGCAACAGGCTGACCATAATGCCCGACGCCATGACAATAGCCGGACGCGGATCAGACGCCAGGAAATCAAAGGCCGGTGTCGAACGGGTCTGGATCACCCAGGTACGCCCGCCATATTCGATCTTCTGGGACTTCTCGAAGCTGAAATCCTCGTCCAGGGACCCCAGGTTGGAGCCATACATCTGGGTTTCCCGCCCTATGCTGCCATCATAGATACGCACATCCAGGAACGGCGCAATCAGGCCGACAATACCATCGAGCAGGTTGTTGGTGCGAAAGGCACTGAACACGAACCCCTTGAGCAGGATACGACGTTCTCCGAGGGAGGCCGGCACCTGACCGCCATGGTAGACCGGGTAGTACATCAGGAACCCCGCCTGGTCCTCCGCCAGTTCCTCCTGAACCAGCACCACCTTGCCCGTGACTACCGGACGGGCGGTGTCACGGGCCCGCTCCATGGCCTGCCGGTGAATATCATCCTGGTAGGCATCATAGCCGAACGCCCGGCGATTACGCTCGGTGGCGGGTTCCAGGTAGACGATGGGGTGGAACTCTTCCCTCAGCCCCCGGGGCCGGACCACATAGTCCTCAAACCCCTCGGCATGGAGTTCATCCAGATGCCCCCGCAACTCATTGATGCCAATACGGCGGGTGACACCGATACCCTGGATACCGGGGTAGTAACGGTCGATATTGACCTTGTCGATGTAGGTGTGCCATTCCTCGCGGCTGATCTCGCCCGCCACGGATAGCAGACCGGCACTGCCTGCCAGTACCTGTTCGTAGTTGAGCAGGCGGTCTTCTATGGCGGTTTTGAGCTGGAGGGACTGGGTGTTGAAGCGGCTCTCGGTGCGGTCTTCCACCAGGCGCATGGACAGCACCCACAGGGCAACGGTCACGCCAAGGGCAATCACCAGCACCAGCCACGCCATGCGGGAATATTGGGGGCGCAGGAGATCTTTGAGCGCAATGTCCTTCTTATTGATCATGTCCGGATCCGTTCCCTGGCCATGTCCCTGGTAAAGCCGGCGGAGTGTCCGGGAAGACCCGTCCCGGAGCAACTCCATACATATGCCAGTGTGGCGAAAATGTAACAAAAACGCCAGTAAATGCCCTGGAACCGGACACTCGTGTCGTTATTGCCAACAGGTAAAGCTATCAGAAAAGCCGTCAGCGAAACAGTTCGCCAGAGACAGAAAAACCGCCAACTGTTTCACAGCTGGCGGTTTTTCCGATCCTGGTCCGGGATCTGTCCGGCAATCAGGGGCGCATGACCAGATAGGTTGCACGACCCTCGCGAATGATCCGCACCGACACCGCACGGTCGTCCGGCAGATCCTTCACCACATCGCGGAATGTTTCCAGGTTGGTCACCAGCTGACGGTTGAGTTCGGTGATCACGTCATTTCGACGGATACCCGCCTGGAAGGCCGGACCGCGCCCAACACCGGTCACCAGCACCCCACCGGGGATATCCAGGCGACTGGCCAATTGGTCCGGCAAGGGTTCGACCTGCATGCCCAGGGGACCACCGGCAGAGCCTGATGGCTCACCCCGGCTATCATCGGCACCCTCCTCTTCCGGCAGGCGTCCGATTTCCACGTCAATGGTCTGCCGCTCGCCCTGGCGAAGGATTGTCAGTTCCGCGTCGTCACCGACCGGTGTTCGACCGACCATGGGCGGCAGGTCCGATGAGCGTTCGATGGATTCACCTTCATAGGACAACACGATGTCCCCGGCCTCCAGGCCGGCCTGCTGGGCCGGCGAATCCGGCATCACTTCGGCAATCAGCGCACCCCGCGGACGGCTGAGCCCGAACGATTCGGCCAGGTCACGGTTCACCTCCTGGATCAGCACACCCAGCCAGCCCCGGGCAACGCTGCCCTCATCCCGGATCTGGCGGAACACGTTCATGGCGTCATCGATGGGAATGGCGAAGGACACGCCCATAAAACCACCTGACCGGGTATAGATCTGGGAATTGATACCAATGACCTCGCCATCCATGTTGAACAGCGGTCCGCCAGAGTTGCCCGGGTTGATGGCCACATCTGTCTGGATAAAGGGCACATAATTCTCGCTGGGCAGCGACCGGCCAATGGCACTGATAATGCCGGAAGTGACAGTGTAGTCGAAACCGAAGGGTGAGCCGATGGCGAAGACCCACTGCCCCGGTTTCAGCCCGGAGGATTCGCCAATCTTGACCACCGGCAGGGGTTCCTCGTCCTCGATCTTGAGCACTGCCATGTCCGAACGCGGATCGGTACCAATCACCTCCGCCTGCAACTCCCGCCGGTCGTTCAGGCGGACCATGATCTCATCTGCCCCCTCGACCACGTGGTTGTTAGTGAGCACATAACCATCTTCAGACACGATGAAACCGGAACCCATGGAACGGCGAGGCTGCGACGGACCGCCATAGGGGGACTGTGGTCCGCCGAAGAACCGCTGGAAGAAGTCCGGCATCTGTTCCAGTTCACGGTCGCTGAACGGTGATTGCTGACGCCTCGGGTCCGGTTCGGACACGGTGCTGATGTTCACCACGGCGGCTGAGTTTTCCTCCACCAGCCCGGTAAAATCCGGCAGCGAACGTGCGGCAGCGGACTGGGCCGTCAGTGTCAGTAGCGATGCGACCAGAAGGAGTAAAACGGATGGCAGCCAGGCGCGCTGGCCAGGTTGAAACTGTCTTGTCATGGAGGCTCCCTTAACTTGCCGTTTCTACACAACCGGCCCCTGAAAACATGCCGTGCGGCGGGATGATCCTGCCGCTCGATGCCATTTCAGCGACCCGAAATATCTGGTGATGACGTCGAACCGTTTCAAATTAAAAACTGTACAGGTCAGTGCCCCGACTCCAGGGGAATCACCCTCCCCATGACCGGCTGCCAGCGAGCGGCGTGCCGGTGCGAGACCCATCGTGCGAGCCACAGGCCACCGCCCAACCCCACCAGGGCGGCGAGTATTGCCAGCCCGTCTCTGCCGGGCAGCAGGGCGCCGGCCAACCCAGTAGCCACGATCATCAATACCAGGGGAACCGCATAAACCAGCAGCGAGGCCCTGAGCAGCGCCGACTCCTCGATAGCCACGGTCACCTGGTCGCCAGGGCGGGCGTCCAGGGTGTTGAACACACGGATCTGTCGCGACTGCCCGCCACTCATGGTGGCCAGGGCCTTCTGGCCGCAGCCATGACGGGCACTGCAGGACTGGCAGGCACTCTCGCGAATGGTCTGCACCCAGGCTTCATTGCCGCTGACGGAGATCACCGTGCCGGTTTCGTGAATCATGCTCGCCCCATCAGTCCATCAGTGTTCGCGCCAGGGCGTTACTGTCATCCACAGTGACCGATTGCGCCACTCGCATCGCCGTGCGGGGCGGAATCTCACCCACCACCGTGATCAGGAACCGTTCCCGGGCATCCTCCGGGCCCGGATTGGCATAATGCATGTAGATTGTGGTCGCCCCGACACGGGACGCTCCCTGGGGCATGTCCACGCCGCTGGCAGGCTCAACAAACACCGAGAAGGTGGCGAGGCCGTCGGAAAACGCCACCGCCTGGCCCCGGTCCGTGCGGGGAGCCGCCGCCGGCATGAATCCCTCCGGCTTCCAGCCCAGGGTCCAGCCATCCATTTCGCCGGGCTTATCCGACATCGGCAGGTCCGGAGTGACTTCCTTGACCTCAACGCCGGACTCAATCACGAACTCCGAATCGGGCAACTCGTTGGTGATCTCCAGCATGGTGAACTGGAAGTGTTCGAGGACGTCCCCATCCTGGCGCACATGGCTCTTGAGCAACAGGCCGGTGTGCTTCTCCATCCACAGACGGTAGCCGTACCGGTGCTCGTCCCGGGGCTGCAGACCGATCACCACGGTGGGATAACCGGCAATGCGGTCGTCACCCAGCAGTTCCGGCTGATACCAGGCCCCCACCGGCACCCGCTGGCTGGCGAACGCCTCGCCGAAGGGGCCGGAAGGAATCACCTGGTCAAGATGGATGCGGCCATGCTCCGGTAATACGCAAAGCACCTGGTTACCCCGACGCAGGATCTCGCCATTAGCCCCGTCCTGCTGTACCAGGCGCTCCTCCACCCGGCCATCCCGGTAACGGTGGGCAATCATCATGGAACTGACCTGATCGCCACGGGAGTAGACAAAGATCCCCCGGTAGGTGGTCATGTTCAGGGCCGGCCCCAGCTTCAACAGCCAGGCGTCCGCGGTTTCCTGTTCAGCCCCCCGCACGGGCCAGGCGGCAAGCATGGTAACCGCCAGCACCATCATGATCGCGGTATGCGCTGCAACCCGGGCGCGTAGTTTCAAGACACTCCCCTCTGAATAGTGCAACTGCCAGTCAGACAGAACGGTTAAACGATGTTGCCGGCGAGCCGGCACCGACCAGGCCTAATACCCCGTACCGGCACCGGACATGCTTGTCAGGCGGGCGTAACCCACAGCTCCCTGGCCAGCCACCACGCTGTTGTTCTGCGCGTGCTCCAGCAGGTAGCGGCTGACCTGTTCACGCTGGCGGGCATCCAGCCCCTGCAGGGTGACCTGCGGCACAGCGGAGTCCGGTGCAGCTGAGGGCACCTGCGCCTGGACCGGCACCAGTGTATCGCCCCCGGTGCCGGACATGACGTCCCAGCCACTACCGGCGCCAAAGCCAATGGCGACCCCGAAGGTTATCATGGCGACTGCGGACCAGCGCCAGGGTGCATGACGACGTCGTACCGCCTGACGGTGGCTGTATTCAGCCGAGGCCGATCGGTCCAGGCTGGCATTCACCGCGTCCCGTACATCCAGGCCGGCATGACCACTGGGGGTTTCATGGATCACGTCACGGATGCGTTGCCAGCGTTGCCACTGGTCCCGCACGGCCGGCTGGTCGTGGTGGGACAGCACCCGACGCACCGCCAGCTCATCCGCCTGGTCATCCATCATGGCAGACAAGGTTTCTCTTAGCCGATCATCCATTGCCTGTACCTCGCTGTTCTCATCACTCATGTATTATCCAGCATCGGGCCCAACTGGCGGTCAATGGCGTCCCGCGCCCGGAAGATCCGTGAACGGACGGTTCCGATGGGGCACTCCAGAATCCGCGCAATGTCCTCATAGGACAGGCCCTCGTATTCCCGCAACAGGAAGGCGGAACGCAACTCTTCCGGCAACGATGCGATGGCCGCTTCCAGCGCCTCCCGTAACTGGTCCCGCTGCAGGAACCCCTCCGGCGAACCGACGTCCCGCAGGCGGAAGCCATCCTCGAAGCTTTCCGCATCGTTGACATCCGCCACACCCTGGGGCCGACGCCCCCGGGCCTCCAGGAAATTCTTGGCGGTATTCACCGCAATCCGGTAAAGCCAGGTATAGAAGGCGCTGTCGCCCCGGAAACGCTCGATGGCCCGATAGGCCTTCACAAAGGTTTCCTGGGTAAGGTCCAGCACCTCCTGGGAGTCATAGATATAACGGCTTATTATGGAGGCCACCCGCGACTGGTACTTGAGCACCAGCAGGTCAAAGGCCGAGCGGTCGCCCTGCCGGGCCTTGCGCACCAGTTGAAGGTCTGTCTGGCCATCGGGAGCCGAGGGCCGGGTCTGTTCGGCGTCCGGTTTCATGGTGGGGCCGGCGGGTGCCTCCTTTAACTGGGCCGCTGGACCTGGCTGCCGTCTCTCGCTCATGATCATAGGCGCTTCTTCCACAAGTTGGCGGCGGAAATCCGGGCTTACTGAACCCCGGTTTGCACGTCGGTTCCGCTGTGGGCAAATAGACAGCAGGCAGAAAGTTTAGTTCAATACTCGCCACACTATTATGGCCCGCGAAAACGACCACATGCCACAGTCCCACGAATACGATGTTCTCATTATCGGCAGCGGCGCGGCCGGCCTGACCGTTGCCCTCAACCTGCCCACGCACCTGAGCGTGGGCGTGATCAGCAAGGCCGACATCACCAGCGGCGCCACCCTGTGGGCGCAGGGCGGTATTGCCGCCGTGCTGGACAGCGACGATTCCCTGGAGGCGCACGCCGCCGACACCCTGGCCGCTGGCGGTGGCCTCTGCCACGAGGACGCCGTACGCTACACCGTGGAGAACGCGTCCGAAAGCGTCCGCTGGCTGATTGACAGCGGCGTGCAGTTCACCCGCGACGAGAACGAACAGCTTCACCTGACCCGGGAGGGTGGCCACAGCCACCGGCGCATCATCCATGCGGCGGACGCCACCGGCAACGCGGTGTCCACGACGCTGAGTGAACAGGCCGCCAGCCGCGCCAACATCGACCTGCTGTCCCGGCGGGTGGCGGTGGACCTGATCACCAACCGCAAACTGGCGCTGCCGGGCAACCGCTGCGTGGGCGCCTACATCCTCAACCTGGACACCGGCCATGTGGAGCTGTTCCGGGCCAGGTTCACGGTAATTGCCACCGGTGGCGCCAGCAAGGCATACCGCTACACCACCAACCCGGACGGTGCCTCCGGTGACGGCATTGCCATGGCCTGGCGGGCCGGCTGCCGGGTGGCCAACATGGAATTCAACCAGTTCCACCCCACCTGCCTGTATCACCCCCACGCCAAGTCCTTCCTGATCAGCGAGGCCGTGCGGGGCGAAGGCGGCCTGCTCAAGCTGCCGGACGGTAGCCGCTTCATGGACCGGTTCGACAGCCGGGGCGAACTGGCGCCCCGGGACATTGTCGCCCGCGCCATCGACCACGAGATGAAGCGCCTGGGGGCGGATCACCTGTACCTGGACATCAGCCACAAGCCGGCGGACTTTATCCGCGAGCACTTCCCCACCATCCACGAACGGTGCCTGGGCTTCGGCATCGATATTACCCGCGACCCCATCCCGGTGGTGCCGGCGGCCCACTATACCTGTGGCGGCATTATCACCGACGAGCGGGCCCGCACCGACATCAACCAGCTCTACACCGTGGGCGAAGCGGCCTTTACCGGCCTGCACGGAGCCAACCGCATGGCCAGCAACTCGCTGCTTGAATGCCTGGTGTATGGCCGGGCCGCGGCGGCGGATATCGCCCGGCGCGAGTCCGATATTCCGGCGCCGCCACCGGCCCCGGACTGGGACGAGTCCCAGGTACGGGACTCCGACGAGGACGTCATCATTTCCCACAACTGGGATGAACTTCGTCATTTCATGTGGGACTATGTAGGCATCGTACGCACCACCAAGCGACTGCAACGGGCCAAGCACCGGGTCGACCTGCTGGCCAGGGAAATCAGCGAGTTCTACAGCAACTACCGGGTCAGCAACGACCTGCTGGAACTGCGCAACCTGGTCACGGTGTCAGACCTGATCATCTGCTCTGCCCTGCAGCGCAAGGAAAGCCGCGGCCTTCACTTCACCCTGGACCATCCGGGTCTACAGAACGAGCCGGAAGATACGGTGCTGGTGCCGACAACGTACCGGATTGCATCACCCTGAGCGCAGGTCCCGGCCTGCGCCCCATTTCCTAGCGAGCACTGAATCAATGTCCGAAAAGAGTAACCCCGAGTTCAATCGCCTGTGGTGGCACAGCCGCCGTGGCATGCTGGAACTGGACGTCCTGCTACTCCCCTTCCTGGAGCAGGCCTACCCCTCCCTGCCGGAGGAAGACCAGCAGCGCTACCACAAGCTGATTGGCTGTGAGGACACGGACATGTTCGAATGGTTCATGCAACGCAGTGAACCGGAAGATCCGGACCTGCGACGCATCGTGCGCATGATCCTGGACCGTGTACAACCGGATTGACCTGTCCCTGTCCCCCAGCCGGGTTGCTGGCCTGGCTGCGGCGGGCCCCTGGCTTCTGCTATTGCTGGCAACACTGGTGATGGCCTGGAGCGGCCTGCCCTGGGTGGCGATACTGTCTCCCCTGGCGGGGTTGGGAGCGGTGGACCGCTGGCGCCGGTGCGGCTCCCTCGGTCACCGCCAGGCGGTGGTCCGGTTGACCGTCCACGGGCCCCAACTGTTCGCCACCCTGGCAGACCAGACCGGAACCGAGGTCCATGTGCTGCCGGACAGCCGGCTATCCGGCCAGAGCCTGTTCCTGGCGCTACGCACGGTTACCGGCGGTCAACGGCTGCAAGCGGTACTGGTGCCGGAAGCATCCCGGGGCAATTCGCCGACCGACGCCCTCAGGCGATTCAGGACCTGGCTGAGGTTGATGCCGGAGGCACCCGCCCCCATCAATGCTGCCACCGTACAACCAAACCCAACGCAACACCCATGGCCCGGAGGCAAGACCCATGACCACTGACGCCACACCCCTCGCCCGAACACAGCCGGTACTCCCGGCTGCGGCCCATCTCTCCGACCGGGTCCTGTTCCGCATCAGTGGCCCCGGTACCAACGATTTCCTGCAGGGGCAGATGAGCCAGAACCTGGCGGACGTGAGCCCCGGCTACTCACCCAGGGCCGCCGCCAGCACGCCCAAGGGCCGGGCCTACCTGCTCACCCGGCTGGTCAGGGACGGTGATGACATCCTGCTGACCATGCCGACGGCCATTGCCGACGACGTATCCAGACACCTGAACAAGTACCTGATGCTGTTCCGAGGCACTTCCATGGAGCGGCTGGACAGCGGCGAGGTCATCGGACTGCTCGGCGAGGAGTCCGCCAGGACCCTCCTGGACGACACCACCCTGCCCACCGAACCCGGTGGAACGATGGCCCTCGGCGACGGGCACCTGATCCGGACCCAGCCCACGGCCGAGGGCCTGCCCCGTTTCGAACTCTGGCTGCCATCCGCAGCAGCCCCGTCAGTACAGGCAAGACTGGAACAGCTCGGGGACGCCACCCTGGCGGACTGGAATGCCAGCGAAATTGCCGCGGGCGTTGCCGAGCTGGATGCCGACACCCGGGAGAAGTGGGTACCCCAGATGCTGAACTGGCAACACCTGGATGGCATTCACTTTAAAAAGGGCTGTTACACCGGCCAGGAAGTGATTGCCCGCATGCACTTCCTGGGGCAGCTCAAGAAAAGTGTCTATCGCCTGAGCGCCCCCGGGGGAGAGGCGCCGGCACCCGGGAGCAGTATCGTCGCCGATGGCAAGCCGGTGGGAGAGGTGGTGCGTTCCGTGTCACTGGATGACGGCAGCGTTCAATTGCTGGCGGTGATCAAGCACGCCGCAGCCGATGCAGGATTGAACCTGGAAGCCACCGGCCAGCCCCTGACCATCCTGCCGCTACCCTATGCCGTACCTGAGCGGGAACAGCCCGCCGAGCAGTCCCCGGATACATAAGGTGACAGGAAAAGCTGGCGCATTCTGCTATAACAGTGACCATTAATATCAATACGATCGGGAACCCAGACACACTATGTCCGAATTTGTTGACGCCATTCGCAGCGAGATACTCACGGCCATCGAGAACGACAAGCTGATCCTGCCGACATTGCCGGAAGTGGCATTGCAGGTACGCGACATCGCCGAGGCCGAAGACTCCTCGATCATGGATCTGGCCAAGGTCATCAGCAATGACACGGCGTTGTCCGCCCGCCTGATCCGGGTCTGCAACAGCCCCCTGTTCCGGGGCTCCCGGGCCATCGAGAACCTGAACATGGCAGTCAGTCGCCTGGGCATGGCCTATACCAGCAACCTGGCCATGGGCCTGGCGATGGAGCAGATGTTCCAGGCCACCACGGATATGATCGACAAGCGCCTGCGGGCCACCTGGCAAACCAGCACCGAAGTGGCCGGCGTCTGCCATGTACTGGCACAGCAATACACCCGCCTGAAGCCGGACCAGGCCACCCTGGGGGGTCTGGTACACCTGATCGGCGTGCTGCCCATCCTGCGCTATGTGGAAGATAATGATGTCCAGGTGAGCAGCGTGATGCTGGATAACGTGGTGGACGAGATCCATCCGCGTATCGGCGCCGCCATTCTCAGGAAATGGGATTTCCCGGAAGAGCTGCAGATGGTTCCCCTGGAATACCAGAACTACAAGCGCCAGGTGGCGTCGGCGGACTATGCCGACCTGGTGATGGTTGCCAACCTGCAACTGCTGGCCGGCACCGACCATCCGGTCAACGACATGGACTGGAGCACCGTCACCGCCTTCGACCGCCTGGGCCTGGATCCGAACCTCGACATGAGTGAGGAGGAAGACCTGAACGCCCAGATGGAAGCGGCCATGGCGTTACTGAAGTAACGCTTGAGCCCCCGGACTCCCACTCTGCGTCCGACGCCCTGCGCGCCCTCTCCCAGGCCCTCTCCCTCGTTGGGGAGAGGTGGGAGCGCCCCCACTCCACTGTCCGGTCTCCAGCACCCTCTACCTCTTCCTGTAACGCTCCAGCAGCTCCGCCTTGCTGGGTAGCGACCAGTCGATGGGCGTCTGGCCCTGCTCCTGTAACCATTGGTTGGCGCGGGAGAAATGCTTGCAGCCGAAGAAACCACGGTAGGCACTGAGCGGGGACGGGTGCGGACCTTCCAGCACCAGGTGACGGTTGCGGTCGATGATGCGGCCCTTCTTGCGGGCGTAGCTGCCCCATAGCAGGAACACCACGCCCTCGCGGCGCTGGTTGATGGTCTCGATAACCCTGTCGGTAAAGGTTTCCCAGCCCTTGCCCTGATGGGCACCAGCATTACCCTGCTCCACCGTCAGTACAGCATTGAGCAGCAGCACACCCTGCTCGGCCCAGGGCTGCAGACAGCCGTGATCCGGCGGCGCAATGCCCAGGTCATCCTGGATTTCCTTGAAGATATTCACCAGCGACGGCGGCACCTGCACATTGGGCCGCACCGAAAAGCACAGGCCATGGGCCTGCCCCGGACCGTGGTATGGGTCCTGCCCCAGGATCACCGCCTTCACCTGATCCAGCGGCGTGCTGTTCAGGGCGTTGAAGCAATGCCGGCTCTCCGGAAACAGCACCTTGCCGGCCTGTTCCTCACTGGCCAGGAACTCCGCCAACTGTTCCATGTAGGGTTGGCGGAATTCGTCGGCAAGACACTGGCCCCAGCCCCGCTCGGGCCGGAGTTGCTGCGCCAGTCCTTCGGCCGGGGTCATGACTTATTCCTCCTGCCCGTGGCCAGCCTTATGCTCCGGGCGCATGGCCGGAAACAGGATGACGTCGCGGATGGACGCGGAGTCGGTCAGCAGCATGGCCAGGCGGTCGATACCGATGCCCTCACCGGCGGTGGGCGGCAGGCCGTACTCCAGCGCCATGACGTAGTCCTCGTCGTAGAACATGGCCTCGTCGTCGCCGGCGTCCTTTTCCGCCACCTGGGCCAGGAAGCGCTCAGCCTGGTCCTCGGCGTCATTGAGCTCCGAGAAGCCGTTGGCGATCTCGCGACCACCCACGAAGAACTCGAAACGCTCGGTGACGAAGGGATCAGTGTCCTTGCAGCGGGCCAGGGGCGACACCTCCTTCGGGTAATCGGTGATGAACGTGGGCTGCATCAGACGATGCTCGGCGGTCGCCTCGAAAATCTCGATCTGCACCTTGCCCAGACCCCAGCCCGGCTTCAGCTGGATGCCCAGATCCTTGGCCACCTGGCGTGCGCTGGCATCGTCCGCCAGCTGTTCCCGGGTAATGTCCGGGTTATGGCGCAGGATGGCGTCCACCACGGTGAGACGCTCGAAGGGCTTGCCGAAATCGTACTCAACAGTTTCCTCGGTGCCATCCGCCAGGGTACGGGTATTGGTCACCGTGGTGGTGCCCAGTACCTTCTGTGCAATGGTGCGCAACATGTCCTCGGTGAGGTCCATCAGGTCGTTGTAGTCGGCGTAGGCCTGGTAGAACTCCACCATGGTGAACTCGGGGTTGTGACGGGTGGACAGGCCCTCGTTACGGAAGTTGCGGTTGATCTCGAACACCCGTTCGAAACCGCCCACCACCAGGCGCTTGAGGAACAGCTCCGGGGCGATACGCAGGTACATGTCGATGCCCAGGGCATTGTGATGGGTCACGAACGGCTTGGCGGTGGCACCGCCGGGGATGACCTGGAGCATGGGCGTCTCCACCTCGGTGAAGTCCCGCTCGGTGAAGTACTGACGCATCACGTTGATGATCTTCGAGCGGGCCTTGAAAACCCGCCGGCTGTCCTCGTTCATCATCAGGTCCACGTACCGGTGACGGTAGCGGGCCTCGGTGTCGGTCAGCCCTTTGTGCTTCTCCGGCAGCGGGCGCAGGGACTTGGTGAGCAGCACATACTCGTCCATGGTCACGTAGAGGTCACCCTTGCCGGACTTGGACAGGGTGCCGCGGACACCAACGATATCCCCCAGGTCCCATTGTTTTGTATCCTTCTGCACGTCCTTGGACGCGTAGATCTGGATACGGCCGGTCATGTCCTGGACCACCTTGAACGCCTTGCGATCAAGCATCATGCGACCGGCAATGGCCACCTGGATGCCCATTTCCGCCAGCTCTTCCTTGGATTTATCCCCGTATTTCTCCTGCAGTTCGGCGGCAGTGGCATCGCGGCGGAAGTCATTGGGGAACGGATTGCCGCCCTCACGCAGCTCGGCCAGCTTGGCCCGGCGCTCGGCAATCAGCTTGTTGTCCTCGGAATGGGTGGCGTTCGGGTTGTGATCAGTCATTTTGGCTCACAATAGGTCGGGGTTTCCGGGTTAATACGATTGAGACGGCGCTGGTTACAGCGCCATCTTCAGACTGGCTTCGATGAACTTGTCGATATCACCATCCAGTACGTTCTGGGTACTGCTGGTTTCCACCTTGGTTCGCAGGTCCTTGATGCGGCCATCATCCAGCACATAGGAGCGGATCTGGCTGCCCCAGCCGATGTCGGACTTGGCATCTTCCTGCTTCTGCTTCTCGGCGTTGCGCTCCTGCATCTCACGCTCAAACAGCTTGGCCTTGAGCTGCTTCATGGCCTGGGCCTTGTTCTGGTGCTGACTGCGACCAGCCTGACAGGCCACTACAATACCTGTGGGGTTGTGGGTCAGACGCACTGCGGACTCCGTCCGGTTAACGTGCTGACCACCAGCGCCGGATGCCCGGTACACGTCCACCCGAAGGTCCGAGGGATCAATCTCTATCTCGAAGCTGTCGTCCACTTCTGGCGATACAAACACAGACGAGAACGACGTATGACGGCGATTGCCGGAATCAAACGGCGACTTGCGAACCAGGCGGTGCACGCCGGTCTCGGTGCGCAGCCAGCCATAGGCATGGTCGCCCTGGATATGGATGGTGGCACTCTTGACACCAGCAACCTCGCCCTCCTGCAGCTCGACAATCTCGGCCTTGAAGCCACGGCGTTCGGCCCAGCGCAGGTACATGCGCAGCAGCATGTTGGCCCAGTCCTGGGCCTCGGTGCCGCCGGAGCCCGCCTGGATATCCAGGTAGGCGTTATTGGCGTCCATCTCGCCGGAGAACATGCGGCGGAACTCGAGTTTTTCCAGCTCCCTGTCCAGCGCGTCCAGATCGGACTCGATATCGGCTACCGTGCCCTCGTCCTCTTCCTCGGCAGCCATTTCCAGCAGGCTGTCGGCATCGTCGAGGCCGGTGGTGAGGTTGTCGATGGTGCGGACAATCAGCTCCAGATCCGCGCGCTCCTTGCCCAGGGCCTGGGCCCGGTCCGGATTGTCCCAGACGGATGGCTGCTCCAGCTCGCGTTCGACTTCGGTCAGGCGTTCACTACGTTGATCGTAGTCAAAGATACCCCCTGAGCGCTTCAGTGCGCTCACGAAGTTCCTTGATCTTCGTAACAATAGGATTGATTTCCATGGAGCCCTTACTCGTTATGGTCAATGGCATTGCGGAACCCCCGGAAACAGCATCGACGCCATACCGGAGGGTCCTGAAAACAGAGGCGGAATTCTACCGGAAAATTGGCGTCAGTTCAGCCTACCCCTGAACCCGACGCTCGCGACAGGAATGAGGCAGGAGTTCGGGGGCTATATCGGTACGGTTCTCCCCCACCGCACTCATTCCCGGCACCGGGGTATCGTAGCCGCAGAGCCAGGAAATGGGGCTGACGGGACTGCCGTCGACCCGTGCCGGCCGCAGGGTCAGGATACTGCCCTGCAGGGGGGCACCAATCTTGTTGCCAAGGTGGATGTGGATCGCGCCTTCCGCCACCTCAACGCCCGTTACATAGTTGGACGGCAGCAGCTCCGGAGCCGGCACTCCCGACGCCCTGTTGTCCTCCGGAAACGCCAGGTACTCCCGGTAGTAACTGTTGACCGCCTCCTTGATGGGGGCTGACAGGCTCAGGGCCTCCGCCATCTGGGCCCGCTGGATGTACTCCTGGTACCGGGGCAGCGCAATGGCCGCCAGGATGCCGATAATCGACACCACCACCATCAGCTCGATCAGGGTAAACCCCCGGGAAGCCCGAACCTTCCTGTTCATACAATCGCTCCTGTTGAGAAGATGGGTGAGTATGCGCCTGCCAGGAACAGCCCGATGCCCAGGGCGATCAGCACGCCAACCAGCGCGACCGCAACCTGCAGACACAGGACCACCCTGCGCGCCAGCGCTTCCGCCTGACGCCGGATAAGGCGTGGCAGGTCAGGTCCCGGAACCCGGCCCTGACAACAGGCCAGGTATTCCCGGGCGGTCGCGCTGCCCGGCGACTCGCCAACGGCATGGGCAACCGGCACCTGGATCAGGTCCGCCAGTTCCCGATAACGCCTGCCGATACCCCCGGGCATCCATCGCAATACCAGGCTGTCGGCACCGGAGGCGGGGAACCGGTACAGGCGCCGGACCTGCCAGGCAAGCAGCCAGACCAGGACCAGCAGGACAACCACCACACCGAGCAGGGCGCTACCCTGCTCGATCATGGCAAACGCCGGTGCGGTGCCGGGCACCTCGACACTGGTATAGAACTCCCGCATGCGCGGCAGCACCACCAAGTGGTAGATCGCCATCATGAAGCCCAGGACCAGCGACAGGGCGCTGAGATAAAGGAGCACGCCGCGCACCCGGGGCGGCGGCGCCAGGATGGGGCTGAAATCCTGTTCGCCGTACCAGCTCAGCAGGGGTTCGGCCGTATCGGGAGGTAGCCCCTGCAGACGCCGCAACGATGCCGCCCCCAGTGACCGGGCCGGCAGGGGTGCACCGAACGCTGTCAGCTCTCCCTCCTGGTGACAATCGGTGCCACCCGGCAGCAGACGACCGGGCGAGGCCTGGTAGTGACGACAGAGGAAATGGAAACGGTCCCAGTCCATGGGTGGCAACTCTCCCGGAAGAAAAAGGTGGAAGGCTGCATGCTATCGCAAAGCAGCCTGCAGTTCAGTATCTGTCGTCACAGATACCGCTACGGGTTAACCGGAAGTCCCCGGACATCCACCACTACTCCCGTTCCGGCCACTGCCCCGTCACCCGCTCGAAGTAATGGCTCTCGCAGGCCTCGCAGGGGGCAATCTGGCTGGTCGCCGTGAGGCATTTCATGTGGCCGCAATTGAGGCAGCGAAACATACCGGCGGTGGCCACCTCGCCGGAGAGGTAATGGGTGACGTTCTCGTTGTGGAGCTTCTGGTCCAGCTCCAGGGTATCCAGGCGGGTCTTGTCGGCGATGGAGAACAGCATGTCCGCCAGCTTGTGCTCCAGCAGTGACAGGTCCAGTTGCAGCCATTCCTTCAGGCCCTCGCCGGTGCCTTCCACATAGGTCACCAGGTGCTCCAGGTCCCGGCGCAGGTAGGCGGCCAGCAGGCTGGCCTCGTCCCGGGTCAGGCGCTTGAGCTCGGTCTCGAACTCCACCGCATCGTCGATCTCCTCGCGCAGGGTCTCCAGGGTCCGTTCCTCGGTCTCCGCCAGTCGGGCCTCCACCCGCTCCAGCATCCGGTCATAGGCCTTGAGTGCCTGTTCAGACAGTTGTTTTGGCTGCTGTTTCTTGTCCTGCTCGGTCATGGCAACTCCTCGCTACCGGGTTTCTTTCAGTGTGGCACATCAGGGCCACCGAACAAGTGCGGAATCACGCGGGGCGCGCAGCCCCCGGGAGCGGGTCGGACCGCTCTCACCGGCAGGCTACCTGTTGCGCCTGCAGTACGTTAGAATGTCCGGCCCATTTGACAACACTTTTCTGACAGGGGCCCTACACCCCTTTCGACACAAGGTAACGCACGGCAATGGCAGGAATGGACGAGCAATACAATCCCCGCGATGTTGAACAGAATGCCCGCAGATTCTGGGAAGACAACGACACCTTCACGGTGAAGGAGGAGCCCGGCAAACCCAAGTACTACTGCCTGTCCATGTTCCCCTACCCCAGTGGCAAGCTGCACATGGGCCACGTGCGCAACTACACCATTGGCGACGTGATCTCCCGTTACCAGCGCATGCAGGGCAAGAACGTGATGCAGCCCATGGGCTGGGACGCCTTCGGCCTGCCCGCCGAGAACGCCGCCATTGCCAACAAGTCCGCTCCTGCCAAGTGGACCCGGTCCAATATCGACTACATGAAGCAGCAGCTCAAGCAACTGGGCTTCGGCTACGACTGGCACCGGGAACTGGCCACTTGCGACCCGGACTACTACCGCTGGGAGCAGTGGTTCTTCGCCCGCCTGTACGAGAAAGGGCTGGTCTACAAGAAGATGTCCACCGTCAACTGGGACCCGGTGGACCAGACCGTTCTGGCCAACGAGCAGGTGGTGGACGGTCGTGGCTGGCGCTCCGGCGCCGTGGTGGAGCAGAAGAAGATTCCCCAGTGGTTCATCCGCATCACCGACTACGCCGAGGAACTGCTCAACGACCTGGATGACCTGGAAGACTGGCCGGAACAGGTCAAGACCATGCAGCGCAACTGGATCGGCAAGTCCATGGGCACCGAGCTGACCTTCCCGCTCAAGGACCGTGACGATGGTCTGACCGTGTACACCACCCGTCCGGATACCCTGATGGGTGTCACCTACATGGCGGTGTCCGCCGAGCACCCCCTGGCAAAGCAGGCTGCCGAGGAGCACTCCGACGTGGCCCGTTTCGTGGAGGAGTGCCGCAACAGCAAGGTGGCCGAAGCCGAGCTGGCGACCATGGAAAAGAAAGGCATCGACACCGGCCACAAGGCCATCCACCCCCTCACCCAGGAAGAGATCCCGGTGTGGGTCGCCAACTTCGTGCTCGCCGACTACGGTACCGGCGCCCTGATGTCCGTACCGGGCCACGACGAACGGGACCATGAGTTCGCCCGCAAGTACCGCTTGCCCATCCAGCAGGTGATTGCCGCCCGCGACGGCCGCGAGCTGGATGTCCAGGAAGAGGCCTTCACCGAGAAAGGCACCCTGGTATCCTCCGGCAGCTACAGCGGCCTGACCAGCGAGGAGGCCTTCGAGGCCATCGCCGATCACCTGGAAAAGAACGGCATTGGCAAGCGCACCGTCAACTACCGCCTGCGGGACTGGGGCGTATCACGCCAGCGTTACTGGGGCGCGCCCATTCCCATGATGACCCTGGAAGACGGCACCGAGATGCCGGTACCGGACGATAAGCTGCCGGTGCGCCTGCCGGAGGACGTGGAGATGGACGGCGTACAGTCCCCCATCAAGGCGGACCCGGAGTGGGCCAGAACCGACTACAATGGTCAACCGGCCACCCTGGAGACGGACACCTTTGACACCTTCATGGAGTCCTCCTGGTACTATGCCCGCTTCTGCAGCCCCAATTATGACAAGGGCATGCTGGACCCGTCTGCGGCCAACTACTGGCTGCCGGTGGACCAGTACATCGGCGGTATCGAGCACGCCATCCTGCACCTGCTCTACGCCCGCTTCTTCCACAAACTGTTGCGGGACGTGGGCCTGGTGACCAGTTCCGAGCCTTTCAACCGCCTGCTGTGCCAGGGCATGGTGCTGGCGGAGACCTACTACCGCACCGACGACGCCGGCAAGACCACCTGGATCGCCCCGGCGGATGTCACCGTCGAGCGGGACACCAAGGGTCAGGTGGTTAAGGCCGTGCATCGGGAAGACGGCCAGCCGGTGGAGATCGGCGGCGTCACCAAGATGTCCAAGTCCAAGAACAACGGCATCGATCCCCAGGCCATCATCGACCAGTACGGGGCCGATACCGTTCGCCTGTTCATGATGTTCGCCGCTCCCCCCGAGCAGTCCCTGGAGTGGTCCGACAGCGGCGTGGAAGGGGCCAACCGGTTCCTCAAACGCCTGTGGCGCCTGGTGCGCGAGCATACTGGCGGAGGCCCGGTGGCGGCCATTGACGTGGAGCAGTTGACCGACGCCCGCAGGGACCTGCGCCGCAAGACCCATGAGACCATTGCCAAGGTCAGCGACGACATCAGCCGCCGCCTCACCTTCAACACCTCCATCGCCGCCGTGATGGAGCTGCTTAACGAAGTGGCCAAGCTGGAGCCGAAGGACGAGCAGGACCGCGCCGTGATCCAGGAAGCCCTGGACGCCGCCGTGCTGATGCTCTCCCCCATCGCACCCCATATCTGCCATACCCTGTGGCAAGCCATGGGCCATGAGGAGCCGGTGGTGGACGCACACTGGCCCGTGGCCGATGAAAGTGCCATGGTACGCAGCCAGATCCAGGTGGTGTTGCAGGTGAACGGCAAGGTGCGCGCCAAGGCCGATGTGCCCGCGGATATCGACAAGGCCGACCTGGAGAAACTGGCCCTGGAGCACGACAACGTCACCCGCTTTACCGAAGGCAAGACGGTACGCAAGGTCATCGTGGTACCAGGCAAACTGGTCAACGTGGTTGCCAACTAACAGGTACCGACAGGTCAGTCCCGGGAGACGGCAATGAAACAGCTCAGACACGCCAGCACCCTTGCCCTGCTGACCCTGCTGGTCAGTGCCTGCGGGTTCCAGTTGCGGGGCGCCTCACCGGTGCCATCCGCCCTGGAGCCCATCTGGGTTGGTTGCCATGACGGCGTTCCCACGGAACTGTGCAACTCGCTGAAGTCCCAGTTCACCATTGGCGACGTGCAACTCGCCGACAGCCGGGAAGAGGCCGCCCACCTGCTCCTGCTGGGCGACTTCCGCCAGAACCAGCGTACCAGCGCCATCACCGCCCAGGCAGAAGCGGCGGAGTACGAGCTGCGCCAGACCGTCAGCGTGGTCCTGCAGACCCGCGAGGGCATTCCCCTGCTACCGGAAACCGAGGTCAGTGCCTCCCAGAGCTATCGCTTCGACTCCACCAGCGTGCTGGCCAAGCGCCGGGAGCGGGAGGAGATTGAACGTCAGCTCTACGACAACCTGGTACGACAGATCGGTTACCGGCTGGTGTCCTTCGACCAGGAGCGGATCGACGAGATCCTGGAAGCCACCAAAGACCAGCAGCAGAAGCCGTCACAATGAAGATCAACCCCGGGCAACTGGCACAGGCACTGGAGAAATCCCTGGCGCCAGTGTACCTGGTGTCCGGGGACGAACCCCTGCTGGTACAGGAAGCCTGCGACCAGATCCGCGCCAAAGCCCGGGACGCCGGCTTTAACGACCGCCAGGTCTACCATGCCGACCAGCACCTCAACTGGGGTTCGGTACGGGATGAGCTGGGGGCCATGTCGCTGTTTGCCGAACGCCGCCGCATCGAGATCCACCTGCCTTCCGGCAAGCTGGGGGACGGTCGCGATGTGATCGAACAGGCCCTTCTGGAACCCGCCGACGATATCCTCCTGCTGCTGATCAGTGCCCGCCTGGATGCTGCGGAAACCAAACGCAAGTGGTACAAGCAAATGCAGAAGGCCGGGGTCCATGTGACGGTGTGGCCCATCGATAACGACAAGTTCGGTGGCTGGCTGCAGCAGCGGGCCCGGTCCCGGGGATTGACCCTGACCCAGGGCGCCCTCGATCTGCTGACGGAACGGCTGGAAGGCAACCTGCTGGCCGCCAGCCAGGAACTGGACCGCCTGGAGTTGCTGACACGGGACAAGACGATCAACGAGGATGTGGTGGAGGACGCGGTGCAGTACAGCGCCCGCTTCAATATTTTCGAGGTGATCACCGACCTGCTGGCGGGCCGGGCTTCCCACGCCCAGAAAGTCATCACCTCACTGAGGCAGGAAGGGGAGAATCCCCTGGGCCTGCTGGCCATGCTGGTGCGGGATATCAACATGACACTGGAACTGCAGCAGGCCATGAAAAAGCGGGAGGTGCCCGGAAACTTCCTGAAGAAAAACGGCGTATTCCAGCCCCAGCGGGCCAGGGCCATTGAGCAGGCTGCCCGCCGGCTGAACGCCGCCCGCCTGCATCAGGCACTGAACCTGTGCAGTGACGCCGACCGGGCCGCCAAAGGCTTTGGTGACCTGCCGCCCTGGCACCATCTGTCCAACCTGGCGGCTTTACTACGGCAGTAAGCCGTTACTTCAACCGCTGGCGGATCCGCTCATACCCGGCTTTCAGCTCCTCACCCAGTTTGTGGGCGGTTTGCCGGGTTTCCTCGCCCACTTCCTCGGCATCGTGACGGACTTCATCCAGTTTCTGGCGGAATTTTTCCCAGTACTCGTCCAGGTCATCCCACTCGTCGCGGACATCCTGCCGGGCCAGATGGAGCTGGACTCTCAGTTCATCACGATACTGCTTGACGGTCTCCGAAAGTTTGTTCAGGTCGTCTTTCATGCTCATGGTTACCTCCTTGGTAACAATGATTGAACGAACTTAAACATGCGCCTGTTTCGGAAATGGTGTCAATACCCCGGAAACACAAGAGGCCGGCAATGGCCGGCCTCTTGTGAGGTTTCCAGCAATACCTTGATCTGAATCAGAACTCGTTGTCGGCATGCTCCATCATGGAGTGGCTGCCACTGCGAATGCTCTCCGCCAGCGCCACGGTCTGGGGCAGCAGACGCTCGTAGTAGAAACGGGCGGTCTTGAGCTTGCCGGTATAGAACCCGGAGCTGTCACCCTCCGCCTTCGGCGCCGCAGCCACCACGATCTTCGCCCACATGTAGGCCAGCGCGGTCATACCGAACAGATTGGTGTAGTCGGCGGAGGCTGCCCCCGGGGCATTCGGATCGTCCTTGGACTGGGCCACTACCTGCTCGGTGACATCGGACAGGCGCTCCAGGGCCGCAGCCAGGGGGGCCAGGAAAGGTGCCAGGGCGGGGTTGCCCTGCTCTTTCTCGATAAAGTCCGCCATATCCCCGGCAAACAGCTCGTACAGCTTGCCCTGGCTGCCCACCACCTTGCGGGCCATCAGGTCCAGGGCCTGGATGCCGTTGGCGCCCTCATAGATCTGGGTGATGCGGGCATCACGGACCAGTTGCTCCTGACCCCACTCACGGATATAGCCGTGGCCGCCAAACACCTGCTGGCCCAGCACACACATGTCAAAACCACGGTCGGTCAGGAACGCCTTGGCAACGGGGGTCAGCAGGGCCACCAGGCCCTCCGCCCGCTCACGGTCCTCGTCGTTATCCGAGAACTTGGCCACGTCCAGCCACTGGCCGACATAGGTGGAGAAGGCACGGCCACCTTCCACATAGCCCTTCATGGTGAGCAGCATGCGACGCACATCCGGGTGCACCACCAGCGGGTCAGCGGCCTTCTCCGGCTCGCGGGCACCGGTGGGGGCACGGCTCTGGATCCGCTCGAAGGCGTATTCCCGGGCGCTCTGAAGCGAGGCTTCCGCCGCCGCCAGGCCCTGGATACCCACACCCAGGCGTTCGTAGTTCATCATCGTGAACATGGCCGCCAGGCCCTTGTTCTCCTCACCCACAAGCCAGCCTTTGGCGCCGTCGAAGTTCATCACGCAGGTGGCGGAACCCTTGATGCCCATCTTCTTCTCCAGGGAACCGCAGCTGAAGGCGTTACGCTCACCCAGGGAGCCGTCATCGTTGACCAGGAACTTGGGCACCAGGAACAGGGAGATGCCCTTGGGCCCCTTGGGGGCGTCCGGCAACTTGGCCAATACGAAATGGACGATATTCTCGGCCATGTCATGCTCACCCCAGGTGATGAAAATCTTGGTACCGGTAATGCGGTAGCTGCCGTCGTCCTGGGGTTCCGCCTTACTGCGCATGATGCCCAGGTCGGTACCGCAATGGGGCTCGGTCAGGTCCATGGAACCGGACCAGACACCGGAGTAGAGGTTGGGCAGGTACTTTTCCTTCAGCGCCTCGCTGCCGTGGGCGTCCAGGGCCAGGCAGGCACCGGCGGTGAGCATGGGGGCCAGGCCAAAGGCCATGTTGGAGGCCTGCAGCATTTCCTCGAACTGGACGACCAGGGTCTTGGGCATGCCCATGCCACCGAAATCCGGGTTGCCACCCAGGCCGTTCCAGCCGCCTTCCACGATGGTCTGGTAGGCCTCCCGGAAGCCGTCCGGTGTAGTGACGTTGCCGTTGTCCCATTGACAACCCTGCTCGTCGCCTTCGCGGTTCAGGGGAGCGATGACATTGGTGGTGACCTTGCCGGCCTCCTCGACAATGGCGTCAGCCGTATCCGGATCGACCCGTTCAGCCAGCCGGGGCATCGATGCCCAGAGCGACGGCGCGTCAAATACCTCGTTCATGACGAAACGGATTTCCTGTAACGGAGCCTTATAGTCAGCCATCGTGTTTTCTCCAGTCTATTGGTATGGGGGAATAACGCCCTCTTTACGGGGCTTTCTCACAAAATAAAGGGGAAACAGTCTACCGCATCCGCCGCCTTTGGGGCAGCCTGAAGCGCCCGCAAAAAAGCCCGCGTCCTGACGGAGCGCGGGCTGGACTGGCCTTGGGCCGAAATCCACGGTATGCCTGAATCCGGCCCTGGCAACCGGGAGGTCACCAGGGTCTCACTCAGGTTGCGATCCTCAGAACGCGAAGTGCTCTTCCTGCATGTCCAGCAAGGTATCGGCACCGGCAAACATGGTTTCCACATGCGTGCGGGTACGCGGCAGCAGGCGCTTGAAGTAGAAACGGGCGGTCTGGACCTTGGCGTTGTAGAAGGCTTCCTCGGGAGTACCTTCACGCATGGCGTCCAGCGCCACCTTGGCGGACCGGGCCCACAGATAGGCGAATACCGCGTAGCCGGAGTACATCAGGTAGTCCACCGCAGCTGCACCCACTTCTTCACGGTTCTGCATGGCGGTCATGCCCAGCTTCATGGTGATCTCGCCCCACTCCTTGTTGATCTGTTGCAGCGGCTCGATGAACTCCTTCAGTTGCTCGTCGTCGGCATTTTCCTTGCAGAATACGTGGACAATCTTGGTGAACTGCTTGAGCGCCTCACCCTGGGTCATCAGGATCTTGCGGCCCAGCAGGTCCAGCGCCTGGATACCGGTGGTACCCTCGTAGATCATGCCGATACGGGCGTCACGGACGTTCTGTTCCATGCCCCACTCGGAGATGAAGCCGTGGCCACCGAAGACCTGCATGCCCAGGTTGGCGGACTCGTAGCCAATCTCGGTCAGGAAGGCCTTGGCGATTGGGGTCAGGAAGCCCAGCATGGCGTCAGCCGCCTTGCGCTCTTCCTCGGTCTTGCCGCGAACAACAATATCGGACTGCTGCGCCGCAAGGTAGATCAGGGCACGGGCGCCTTCGGCCACCGCCTTCTGGGTCAGCAGCATGCGGCGTACGTCCGGGTGGACGATGATCGGGTCGGCAATGCCGTCCGGGTTCTTGGGGCCGGACAGGGAGCGCATGGCCAGACGCTCCTTGGCGTAGGCCAGGGAACCCTGGAAGCCCAGCTCGGCGGCACCCAGACCCTGGATGGCGGTACCGATACGGGCGGTGTTCATGAAGGTGAACATGCAGTTCAGGCCCTTGTTCTCCGGGCCAATTAGCCAACCCTTGGCGCCATCGAAGTTCATGACACAGGTGGCGTTGCCGTGGATACCCATCTTGTGCTCCAGGGAGCCACAGGACACGGCGTTGCGCTCACCGGCGGAACCGTCGTCGTTGGGCAGGCACTTGGGCACGATGAACAGGGAGATACCCTTGGTGCCTTCCGGTGCGCCCGGCAGGCGGGCCAGCACGATATGGACGATGTTGTCCGCCATGTCGTGCTCGCCGGCGGAGATGAAGATCTTGGTACCGGTGATGCTGTAGGTGCCGTCAGCGTTAGGTTCGGCCTTGGTACGCAGGGTGCCCAGGTCGGAGCCGCAGTGGGGCTCGGTCAGGCACATGGTGCCAGTCCATTCGCCACTGACCAGCTTGCTCAGGTAGGTCTGCTTCTGTTCTTCGGTGCCGTGGGCCTCAACGGTGTTCATGGCGCCGTGGCTCAGGCCCGGATACATACCCCAGGACCAGTTGGCGGTGCCGACCATCTCGCTCATCACGATGCCCACGGAATTAGGCAGGCCCTGGCCACCGTATTCGGGGTCGGACGTCATGGAGGGCCAGCCGCCTTCCACGTACTGCTGGTAAGCTTCGCGGAAACCGGTGGGGGTCTTCACGCCGTCCTCGCTCCAGGTGCAGCCTTCACGGTCACCCACCTGGTTGAGCGGAGAGAGCACCTGCTCACAGAACTTGGCACCTTCCTGGACAATGGCATCCACCATATCCGGAGTGGCATCTTCCCCACCCTCGATAGAAGCGTAGTGCTGTTCGCTGCCAAGCAGCTCCTTCATTACGAACTGGATATCACGCAGGGGCGCTTTGTATTCGGGCATGAAATTCACCTCACGTCGATCAGGTTCGATCGCATATCGGACCTGATGATAAATCTGGTTGAACCGGCCACTCCCGTAACAGGGCAAACCGGAGAGTCCCGGGTTCGAAGCACTTTGACAGTGGCGCGGAGCAACATTGTAATGGGCGCTTCAAACGGCTGTTTGAAACATACGTTTATAGCCATCGTCTTGTCAAGACTTTTCGCTCGCTATAAACAGCTGCTGTGGGGAGTAAAAACGACGGACGGAAGGTTTCAGGCAACAGCCTGGAAGGCGGCCCTGCCACTGGCGGGATCAACCATACCGGAAACATCACGGTAGGCATTGGAGGCGCTGATACTCTGGCTACGACCAGATTCACGATCAGGGGATGCTTCTCCGGTTTCCCGGCTCTCGGATGACATTTCCATCTGGGCCTGCAACATCAGTTGCATGGCTTCGGCTGCCACGGCCCGGTCCTGTCCGGAGGGTTCCGCTGGTGCCAGGGCGGCGGCGCGAACGGTCCGCATTTTTTCGATGGTGGCCTGGGGGTCCCCCTGCACGGGCGAGGTGTCGATGGATACTTCCCCACCAACAGCATACTGGTTGCCGTCCGGGCCCCGCTCATAGGTGTAGCTGATGGATCCGGCGTACTGGCCGCCAACGGCCTGGTGGGCCTGTTCGTGGGCACGGACCTCCCGGTCTCGGGCCTTGAGGTCCCGGAGTTCCTTGAGCAGGGCCTCGTCCAGTTGCTGGCCGTTCTGCGCTGTCCTGTCGCTGGCGTTGTCGGGGCGTTGTTTTTCGCCCCGCTCGCCCCTGGCTTCAGGGGCCTCGTCGGCGGCACGGGCGGTTTCGGGGTTGCGGGATTCGGCGATATTGCGGCTTTCGGAGCCGGTTACGGGCTGTATGGTTCCCCGGCCGGTGGTGGGCTGTACCGGGAAGGGGTTGACGGTAGGCAGAGCAGAGGAGATTGCCATGGCCGGGCCCGTGTGTTGTTCCTAGGCTTTGAGGTCGAGGAGTGTGCCGAGGGTTTCGTCGGCGGTCTTGACGACCTGGGCGGAGGCTTCAACACTGCGCTTGTAAAGTTGGAGGTCGGTGATCGGTTCGATCAGGCTGTTGCCGCCGTCGGCACTGCCACGGGGGCCGTCAACGCCACCACGGGCGATTTGCCGGGCGGCGCCGTCCATACCGCGCATGCCGTCCTGGACACCCTGGATGCCAATGTTCAGTGCATTGTTGATCATCATGGGACTGCTGTCTCCCGGACTTTTCACCAGGGTATATTGGGCCACAGGAGTGTATAAAATTCAAACAGGTTTGGTTACGGAATGTTGCTAGCCTTTGGGTGTGGTGCCTGAGCAATCGGCGGGGTGCCCTTTTCCGGGACACGCCGTAGATCCATCCCTGGAGGCTCTTCAAAAACGTCCATGTTTGAAAAGGGCACCCCACCGCTTGCTCTCCGACTACGTGCGTACCTCCAAAAAGAGATACATCAAATCGGAGAAGCCCTTCCCAGCAACGGCTCAATATCCAGCTCCCCCGCCAGCGCATTGATATCCGCCGTCGGAGACCATGGCAGTACACCAAGACACGGCGCCCCCATATGTCCCTTCAGGAAATCCAGGGTTTCTTCCTCGCAGCTCATGACCGTTTCCTCGGGGCGATTGGCGACCCAGCCGGCGACGGTCAGGCCGTCGTGGCGGATGGCTTCGACGGTAAGCAGGGCATGATTGATGCAACCCAGGCGCAGGGGGACGACGACGATGACGCCCAGGCCCAATTCATTGGGGACCCGGGCATAGGTTTCCCGGTCGTTGAGGGGGACCCGCCAGCCGCCGGCGCCTTCGATGAGCATCAGGTCGGCGGGTTTCATCATCAGGCCCCGGGCCAGGCCCACCAGTCGTTGGGCGGAGAGTGTCCGGCCGGCCTGGATGGCGGCGACGTGGGGGGCGATGGCCGGTTCCAGGGCGATGGGGTTGACCTGCTCGTAGGGCAGCACTTCGGTCATGTGTTCCATCAGCAGCAGGGCGTCTTCGTTCTTCAGGCCATCCGGTGTCTGTTCGCAGCCGGAGGCCACGGGCTTCATGGCCACGGTGCGCAGGGACAGGTCGGCGGCTTTCTGCAGGATGGCTGCCGATACAACGCTCTTGCCAACTTCGGTATCGGTGCCGGTGACAAAATAGGTTCGTCTGGCCAAGATTCGGTCCTCCCGGTGGATTGTCGTTGCGCCTGGCTCAGGAGTGGGGCAGGCGCAACGCAGGAAAGGGTTTCATGATTATCGCAAATGATGGCATGCCAGCGGTTGCCGGACTACAGGGCTTCAGGCATTGGCCAGGGCCCGGTCCACGACACCCTGGGGAGCGCATTCACGAAGGGCGGTCAGGAGCTGGTCCAGCTGTTCTTCGGTGTGGGATGCACTGAAGGTGACCCGCAGCCGCGATTCCCCCTGGGGGACGGTTGGCGGGCGTATGGCGGTAACCAGTAAGCCCCGCCTCTCCAGTTCACCGCTCAGGCGCACCGCTTCGTGGGGATCACCGATCATGATGGGCTGGATCGGGGTCGCCGAAGGCATCAGCTCATAGCCCATGATCGCCGCTTCGGAGCGGAAGCGGTTGATCAGCCGGGTCAGGTGCCCGCGCCGGTGTTCATCCTGTTCCACCAGGTCAACGCTGCGGCAGGAAGCGGTGGCCAGGGCCGGTGGCATGGCGGTGGTGTAGATGTAGGACCGGGCTTTCTGGACCAGGTAGTCCAGTAGCATGGGCGGGCCGGCGACGAAGGCGCCGCTGGTGCCGAAGGCCTTGCCCAGGGTGCCCACTACCAGGGGAACGTCCTCTTCCGACAGGCCAGCCTGCAGCACCGAGCCCCTGCCTTCGGGGCCGACACAGCCGAAGCCGTGGGCGTCGTCCACCACCAGCAGGGCGTCGTGGCGCCGGCACAGGGCCGCCAGTTCCCGCAGGGGGGCGATGTCGCCATCCATGCTGAATACGCCGTCGGTGACCACCAGCTTGTGGCCGTCGGTTTCCGCCAGTTGTTCGGCCAGGGTTTCGGTATCCGAGTGGGGGTAGATACGCACCCGGGCACCGCTGAGGCGACAGCCGTCGATAATGGAGGCGTGGTTGAGGGCGTCGGAGAAGATGGTATCGCCCTTCCCCGCCAGCGCGGTGATCACGCCGACGTTGGCCATGTAGCCGGTGGAGAAGAACAGTGCCCCGGAGCGTCGGGTAAAGGCCGCCAGCTTCTCCTCCAGGCGGTGGTGCTCACTGTGGTGACCGCAGATCAGGTGGGAGGCGGCGCCGCCCAGGCCATGTTCGTCGAGGCCGGCCCGGGTGGCGGCCACCAGCTCGGGGTGGCTGGCCAGGCCCAGGTAGTCGTTGGAACAGAAGGCCAGTACCGGTTCACCGTCCGCCGTCAGCAGCGGCTGGTGGGGACCGGACATCTGGCGGCGGATGCGGTAGAGCCCGGCTTCCCGGCGCTGCTCCAGTTCGGCGGCGAAGTCTCGCATCAGGCGCTCTTGGCGGCGTCGTAGAACAGGTGACGGTTGCGCTCTTCCTCCAGGGCGTGAACCAGGGCTTCCTCGTGCTCTTCCTCGGAGTGCTTGACCGCATGCTCTTCCGGACGGATACCCAGGCGTTTGAACAGCTGACGGTCGTGGTCCGCTTCCGGGTTGGCGGTAGTCAGCAACTTTTCACCATAGAAGATGGAGTTGGCGCCAGCCATGAAGCACAGGGCCTGCATCTGGTCGTTCATATCCTCACGACCGGCGGACAGGCGTACGTGGGACTGGGGCATAAGGATGCGGGCCACGGCGATGGTGCGCACGAATTCGAAAGGATCCAGGTCTTCCACGTCTTCCATCGGGGTGCCGGCCACCTTGACCAGCATGTTGATGGGCACACTTTCCGGATGGTGCGGCAGGTTGGCCAGCTGCATCAGCAGCCCGGAGCGGTCATCGGCATCCTCACCCATTCCCATGATGCCACCACAGCAGACCTTCATGCCGGCCTTGCGTACCCGCTCCAGGGTGTCCAGACGGTCCTGGTAGGTGCGGGTGGTGATGATGTGATTGTAGTACTTCTCGGAGGTGTCCAGGTTGTGGTTGTAGTAGTCCAGCCCGGCGTCGGCCAGCTCGGTGGCCTGGTCGTCGTTGAGCATGCCCAGGGTCATGCAGGTTTCAAGGCCCAGGGATTTGACCTGGCGTACCATCTCGGTGACGTAGGGCATGTCCTTCTTGGTGGGACTGCGCCAGGCGGCCCCCATGCAGAAACGTGAAGCCCCTTTCTCCCGGGCGGCCTTGGCTTCCGCGACCACCTTTTCGATTTCCAGCAACTTTTCCTTCTCCAGACCGGTGTTGTAGTGGCCGCTCTGGGGGCAGTACTTGCAGTCCTCGGGACAGGCGCCGGTCTTGATGGACAGCAGGGTGCTGACCTGGACCTCGTTGGGGTCGAAATGCTGCCGGTGGACACCCTGGGCCCTGAAGATCAGGTCGTTGAAGGGGAGCGCGAACAGGTCGCTGATTTCCTGAAGGGACCAGTCGTGTCGGATGGCGGTAGCAGTCATGGGGTTATCCTGTTAACTTTTTAGCGAATCAGGTTTACGGATAAACCGCATGATAAAGCCCCTCGCCTCCCTGTCAACCGGATTTCGACATCTGGTTAACCAGATCACCGGACATTCCAGGTTTCCAGCCACCGGTGACAATCACCGGATACTGCCCGATCTTTGCGTCTCCTGCCTGGCGCCCCAGTCCTCGAACGGACTCTGCGGGGGCTGCCGTGAAGACCTGCCGGCCAACACCACCGCCTGCTTCCGGTGCGGCCTGCCCCTGGTGCTTGCGACGCCGGGGCCCGGTCTGGTCTGCGGCGAGTGCCTCAAGAGTCCACCGGCCTTCGGGCGGGCCTTCATCCCCTGGCGCTACCAGTTCCCGGTCGACCGGATGATCGGCCGCTACAAGTACCGGGGGCAGCGTCAGTTCGCCCGCCCCCTGCTGGCGGACTACGTGACGCAGGTGCAGGAGATGCTGGCGGAGGAACCCGAGCGGCGGCCGCAGTTGCTGGTCGCCGCACCCATGCACCGCAAACGCCAGCGCAGACGCGGCTTCAACCAGGCGGCGGAAATCGCCGAGGCCATCAGCCTTGGCACCGGCATTCCCTGGACGGATGGCCTGTTGCAACGGGTCCGCGCCACCACCGCCCAGTCGGGGCTGGACCGGCGACAGCGGTTGTCGAACCTCAGGGGCGTGTTCGAGGTTACCGGGACGGTGCCCGGGCATGTGGCGGTGGTGGACGATGTGGTCACCACCGGCGCCACTGCCCGCACCCTGGCCTCGCTGCTGCGCCGGCATGGCGCCCGCACCGTGGAAGTCTGGGCCCTGGCCCGCACACCGGTGCAGCGATCAGGCCAGTCGTTCTCTCACATGGCGGGCGATAGCGAGGCTGGCGGTCAGCCCCGGTGATTCTATACCGAACAGGTGAACCAGTCCCGGAATACCATGATGGCCTTCGTCATCGATGCGAAAATCCGCGAACCCGCTGTCCGGGCCCGCCAGCTTGGGCCTGACCCCTGCGTAGGCCGGCTGCAGCCGTGCCGGGTCCAGCCCCGGCCACCAGCGACGGACCGACGCCGCGAAGGCCTGGCGGCGCCCCGGATCAACGGTGTAGTCCGGCGCCGGCACCCACTCCACATCCGGTCCGAACCGGGCCTGCCCGGCCAGGTCCAGGGTCAGGTGGACACCCAGGCCACCGGGTTCGGGGACCGGATAGATCAGGGTGTTGAACGGGTGACGCCCGCTGTAGGAAAAGTAGACGCCCCGGGCAAAGTGCGCTTCCGGGCAGGCAGCCGCATCAAGGCCGGACCAGGAGCGGGCAAGGTGGACCGCCTCCAGGCCGGCGGCGTTCACCACCCGCCGGCACCGTACCTCGCAGGGCGACGCCCCGCCAACCGTCAGCCGGTGCATGGCATGATCGCTGTACGCAGCCTCCACGGGAGCCTGGCAGACCAGTTGCCCCCCGGCGGCTTCCAGTTCTCCGAGCAGCGACACCATCAGATCATGACTGCTGACTATGCCGGTACGGGGAGAGAACAGCCCGGCGGTGGCCTTCACCCCCGGCAATGCCCGCTCCAGCGACGCCCCTTCCGCCACCTGCAGCTCAACCCCGTTGTCCGTCGCGGCCCGGTGCACCTGCTCCAGCCGCTCGTGCTGGCCCTGATCGCTGGCAATGATCCACTTTCCCGTCTGTCGGTGGCCCACCGGAAAATGGCGGCAATAGTCGTAGAGCAGCTCCCTGCCCTGCAGGCACAGGCGCGCCTTGAGGGAATGCTTCGGGTAGTAGAGTCCGGCATGGATGACTTCGCTGTTCCTGGACGAGATGCCCTCGCCAAAGTGGCCGGCCCGTTCCAGTACGATCACCTGCTGGCCCGCCTGTGCCAGCTCACGGGCCACGGCCAGGCCCACCACGCCGGCGCCGATCACCACCGTATCGATTTCCAGGGTTTCCACCTCATTCCTCCGGGCTAATGAACTGTCGGCTCAGGAACCGGTATACTGTCTCTCTTATTCTAACAGCGCAACGGGAGCACCATGTCCTCGGACGACCAACCGGCCAGCACCAGCAGCCATCCCTATGACAATCTGAAACCGGATATCATCCTGGATGCGGTGGAAGACGAAGGTTTTCCCGTCAGCGGTCGACTGTTTGCCCTCAACAGCTATGAGAACCGGGTATACCAGGTGGGGCTGGACGACCAGCCGCCGGTGATCGTCAAGTTCTACCGGCCGGGACGCTGGACCGAGGACCAGATCCGCGAGGAACACGCTTTCACCCTGCAATTGGAGGACGCGGACGTGCCCGTGGTGGCACCCATGAGACTGCCCTCCGGCGACACCCTCGGTCGCGGCGGCGACTTCCTGTTTGCGGTCTTCCCCCAGCGGGGCGGACAGGCCCCCGACACCAGTACCCCGGATACCCTCTACCGCCTGGGCCAGTGGCTGGGCCAGCTTCACAATATTGGTGCCAGTAAACCCTTCCAGCACCGGCCGGCCATGTCGATCCTGCCCGCCATCACCAACTTCAGTGCCTATCTGACGGACAACGGCTGGGTTCCGGACGACCTGCGCCCGGCCTGGGACAGCCTGATTCCAGACCTGATCGACGCCTGTGCCCGGCTGGTGGATGAAGCCGGCGAACTCACCAGTATCCGCCTCCACGGCGACTGCCACGCCGGCAATATCCTGGTGCGCGAAGAGCAACTGCTGTTTGTGGACCTGGATGACTGTCGCAGCGGGCCGGCCATACAGGACCTGTGGCTGCTGCTGAACGGGGACGACCAGGAACGCGGCCTCCAGTTTGGCGAATTGCTGGAGGGCTACGAGATGTTCCGGGACTTCAACCGCCGGGAACGCTACCTGATCGAACCCCTGCGCTGCTACCGGCAACTGTCCCACTGCGCCTGGCTGGCCCAGCGCTGGGACGACCCGGCCTTCCCCCGCTTCTTCCCCTGGTTTGCCCAGCCCCGGTTCTGGTCTGACCAGGTGCTGTCGCTGCGGGAACAGCTCGCGGCCCTGCAGGGGCCGGTGCTGACCATTCCCGGCCAGTATTAACCCCGCCTGACACACATTCGCATTCGGAGACACCATGAGCCAACGCGAGGCCTCCTTTAGCATCCGCAGCCTGATTGCCACTGCCGTGGTCAGCATTATCGCCACGGTCGTGGTGCTGGAAATGAGTGGCAGGATCAGCCACAGCGACAACAAGGACCATGTGCCGGTGGGCGAGTTCGAGGCCATCCACATCACGCCGGACCAGCCCTTCCGCATGTCCTCCAGATCGTCGGAACTGCACGCCACCTGCCAGAATGGCTATCTGGCCATTGCCGCCGACGCGGACCCCGGGTACCAGGGCATCCTGGTGGACTACAAGAACCGGGGCATACGCTGCCACCCGACTGCCATACAGGCTCAGGAGTGACGGAAACATCATGACAGAAGATCGCAACAGAACGGCCAAACCGGCCCAGGCGCTGGACACCCTGTACGCCGCCGACCAGCCCCGGCAGGACTTCCGCTTCGATGCCTCAGTGGCCCGGGTCTTCCCGGACATGATCCGGCGCTCCGTGCCCGGCTACACCACGATCATCCCGATGATCGAGGTCATCACCGAGCAGTACGTACAGCCTGGCTCCCACTGCTATGACCTGGGCTGCTCCCTGGGCGCTTCGACCCTGGCCATGCGCCATGGCATGCGGGAATCCGGCTGCACCCTGGTGGGGGTGGACAATTCCGGTGCCATGATCGAGCGCTGCGAACATTACATCGCCCTGGACGATCATCCCCAGCCGGTGGTGTTACGTTGCGAGGATATCCTGGACACGCCGATCAAGGATGCGTCGGTGACCACCCTGAACTTCACCCTGCAGTTCGTGGATCCGAACCGGCGCCTGGAGCTGCTGACCCGCATCGCCGAGGCCACGCGCCCGGGGGGCATACTGATCCTGTCGGAAAAAATCCGTTTCGAGGACCACGCCGAACAGGACACCCAGACCCGGCTGCACCATGAATTCAAGCGGGCCAATGGCTACTCAGACCTGGAGATCAGCCAGAAGCGTTCCGCCCTGGAGCAGGTGCTGATTCCCGAAACCCTGGCGGAACACCGGGCCAGGCTGGAACAGGCTGGCTTCCGGAACATCATGGTCTGGTACCAGTGCTTTAATTTTGTATCCATGCTGGCGTTCAAGCCGGCCTGATTGAGGAGTGAGTATTACCATGGCGGAGTTCGACTGGCAGGCCACCTGGTCAGACATGCTGCTACGCCTGGAGAAGGAAGGCTGGCAGGACTGGGCCGATGCCATCCGCACCCAGCTTTACCGCCGCTTTGTGGAGAATCCTCACGGCGACCTGCCGCGCTGGCAGGATGCCCTTGCCCACCTGCCCGACCGACAGGATTCAATGGTCTATGGCGACCGCAGCGAGGTGACGGTGGATAGCCTGGTTCCCCTGTCGTCCCCGGAAGCGGAGCTGATGGAGAAGGGGCTGCGAGGGCTGATGCCCTGGCGTAAGGGACCGTTCCGTTTCTTCGGCACCCACATCGACACCGAGTGGCGCTCCGACTGGAAATGGGACCGGGTGGCGCCCGCCCTGTCGGACCTGTCCGGTCGACGCGTCCTGGATGTGGGCTGCGGTTCCGGCTACCACCTCTGGCGCATGTTCGGGGCCGGCGCGGCGGAGGTGATCGGCATTGACCCGGGCCTGTTGTTCCTGTGCCAGTTCCTGGCGGTCAAGCGATACCAGCCCACGGCCCCGGTGGACCTGCTGCCCCTGCGCATCGAGGACCTGCCCCGTCCCCTGGAATACTTCGACACCACTTTCTCCATGGGAGTGCTCTACCATCGACGCTCCCCCATCGACCACCTGCTGGAGCTGAAGGACACCCTGCGCCCCGGCGGCGAGCTGGTGCTGGAAACCCTGGTGGTGGAGGGCCCGGAAGGCTATACCTTGATGCCGGAGGATCGCTACGGACGCATGCGCAACGTCTGGTTCCTGCCCTCGTGCCCCACCCTGTTACGCTGGATGGCCAGGGCCGGCCTGGAGGGGGCCGAGGTGGTGGATGTCACGGTCACCACCACGATGGAGCAACGGTCCACGGACTGGATGAGGTTCCAGTCCCTGGAGCACTTCCTGGATCCCAATGACCACACCCTTACCATCGAGGGTTATCCCGGACCACAGCGGGCCACGGTGATCGCCCGCAAGCCCGGTTAGAGGAGTCTGCACGGTAGAAAGTCACACCGCTGCGACCGCCCCACAACGAAAAAGCCCCTGAAGCGATCACCGCGTCAGGGGCTTTTTCATCATGGCTTCCGGACCGGGATTATGCCCCGAACGGATGACGCATGGTAATGGTCTCCACCCGGTCCGGACCGGTGGAAATAATATCGATGGGCGCCTCGATCTGCTCCTCCAGGAAGCGGATATAGGCACGGGCGTTGGCCGGAAGCTGGTCCATACTGGTCAGCCCGACGGTGCTCTCGCTCCAGCCCGGCAGTTCCTCGTAAACCGGCTCGATCAGACCGTATTCCTCACAGTTGATCGGCGGGCGACTCATCTCGCCATCCGGCGTCTTGTAGCCCACACAGACCTTGACCGTCTCCATGCCATCCAGCACATCCAGCTTGGTCAGGCAGATACCGGACACACTGTTGATCTGGATGGCGTGGCGCAGGGCCACGGCGTCAAACCAGCCACAGCGGCGTGAGCGACCGGTGGTGGTGCCGATCTCGTTGCCCTTCACCGCCAGGTGCTGGCCCAGGTCGTCGAACAGTTCCGTCGGGAAGGGACCGGAACCCACCCTGGTGGTATAGGCCTTGGTGATGCCCAGCACATAGTCCAGGAACAGGGGGCCGAAACCGGAGCCGGTGGCGGTACCGCCCGCGGTGGTATTGGAGGAGGTGACGTAGGGGTAGGTTCCCAGGTCGATATCCAGCAGGGAGCCCTGGGCGCCCTCGAACAGGATGTTCTCACCGCGCTTGCGGTAGTCGTGCAGCAGGTCGGTGACGTCTGCGGCCATGGGCAGGATCTCGTCGCCCATTTGCTTCAGGGTGGCCAGGGCCTGGTCCACGTCCTCGGGCTCTTCCCCGAAGTATTCGGTGAGCACGAAGTTATGGTAGTGCATGATCTCCCGCAGCTTTTCCTCGAAAGCCCGGGGATTGTGGAGGTCCCCCAGGCGCAGGCCACGACGGGACACCTTGTCCTCGTAGGCGGGGCCGATACCACGACCGGTGGTGCCGATCTTGTCATTGCCCCGGGCCCGCTCACGGGCCTGGTCAATGCGGATGTGGGTGGGCAGGATCAGCGGGCAGGCGTAACTGATGCGCAGCCGGTCACGGACCGCAACTCCGCTATCCTCAAGCTGGCGTACCTCCTTGAGCAGGGCATCCGGGGACAGCACCACGCCATTACCGATCAGGCACTGGACATGCTTTCGCAGGATGCCGGAGGGGATCAGGTGCAGCGCGGTTTTCTTGCCCTCGATCACCAGGGTGTGGCCCGCGTTGTGGCCACCCTGGAAACGGACCACAGCCGCCACCTGGTCGGTGAGCAGGTCGACGATTTTTCCTTTGCCTTCATCACCCCATTGGGTGCCCAGCACTACGACGTTCTTTCCCATGACAATCTCTCATACCGTCCGGCCAGGGACCGGTCACTGTCAGAATGAATGCGGGTGCATCCGAACACGGGCCACGCCCGGCGTCAGTATGCGCCCAGTTGTTCCACCACCCACTGCCCGTCGTGCTGCACCAGTACCCGATCACAGCCCCGTTCCGCCGGATCGGCACCGGCATCCTCGGGCAGTGCGCGCACCACGGTTTCCGTCATCCGCAAGCCGGCAATGGTGGCGTCCAGCGCGGGATCGGCGTCCGCCGGGGCCCAGATCGCCGAACGGGAGCGACCGGCACGGCGCCCCAGCGTCACCAGCGCCCTGACATCCAGGCTGAAGCCGGTGGCAGGCCGGGCACGGCCAAAATCCTGGCCGATGGCATCGTAACGGCCACCCTTGCCTACTGCATCGCCGTGACCGGGCACATAGACCGCAAACACCAGGCCGGTGTGATAGTTGTAGCCGCGTAACTCGCAGAAATCGAAACCCAGGCTCAGATCAGGGTGGGTTTCCATCAGATGATCCGCTACCCGCTGCAACTGGTCCAGTGCCTGTAGTACGTTGTCCGGCGCACCGGCCAGGGCCTCCCGGGCACGCCCCAGGGCATCACGACCGCCACTGACCCGAGCCAGCACCCTCAGCAGGGCGCCGGGGGAATCCGGCGGGCAGTCACCCAGAAGCTGGTCCAGCTCCGGTACCGACTTGCGGGCCATGGCGTCGAAAATGGCCGCCTCGGTCTCGTCGTTGAACGCCGCCGCCTCAATCAGTGACTGGTAAATGGCCACATGGGCCAGATCCAGGTGCACCTCGCCAATGCCCGCCACCCTCAGGGTTTCCAGCATCAGGCGGATCACCTCCAGGTCGGCCTCCTCCGAGGCACTGCCGAACAGCTCGCAACCAGCCTGGATGGGCGTACGCCCGGTCAGCATATGCTGTGGACGGGCATGGAGCACATGGCCTGCGTAACAGAGCCGGGTGATGCCTTCCTGGTGCAGGGTATGGGCATCGATGCGGGCGGCCTGGGGCGTCATGTCGGCCCGGACCCCCATCATGCGACCGGTGAGCTGGTCGGTGAGCTTGAAGGTCTGCAGGGCCAGGTCATGGCCGGTGCCGGTAAACAGGGACTCCAGGTATTCGATCAGCGGCGGGATCACCAACTGGTACCCCCAGCGTTGGCAGGTATCCATGATGTCCCGGCGCAGGGATTCGATCTGGCCGGCCAGGGGCGGCAGGATGTCCTCGACGCCGTCGGGGAGCAGCCAGCGGTCAGAAACCGTCATATCCTGTTTACCTTCTGCTGAATTCAGTTGGGGCGGGGAGCCCGGGGCGGCACCAAACTTTACCCAAAACCCGGCGGATTCTACACCTTTGACGGTCGCAAAAAAACCGGACCGCTCCGCCAGCTGACGGAGGGGCCCGGTTTTCGGGTCAAACCACCCCAGGTATTACTCGGTTGCCGGGCTGGCCTCCTTGAAATACCGCAGGAACTCGTTGTTGCTGTCGATCACCATAATGTCGTCCTTGCCGGAGAAGGTCTTCTGGTAGGCCTCCAGGCTACGGTACAACTGGTAGAACTCGGGGTTGCGGCCATAGGCACCCGCATAGATACGGGCGGCCTCGCCATCCCCTTCACCGCGGGTTTCCTCGGCGGTGGCAAAAGCCTCCGCCAGGACCACCGTGCGCTGGCGATCGGCGTCGGCGCGGATACCTTCGGCCAGCTCACGCCCCCGGGAACGGAACTCCTGGGCCAGCTTCTCACGTTCGGTGGCCATGCGGCGGTAGACGTTCTGGCTGACCGATTCGGGCAGTTCGATGGCCTTCACCCGGATGTCCAGCACCTCGATACCGAACGCTTCCATGACCCGCTCATTGACCCGGCCCCGCAAGGTTTCCATCAGCTCATCGCGCTGGCCGGAGACCACCTCATGCATGGTACGGACACCGAACTCGTCCCGCAGGCCATTGTCGATACGGGACAGCAGCAGTGACTGGGCACGCAACTCGTCGCCACCGGTGGACCGGTAGTACTCGTCCACGTCACGGATACGCCAGGCCACGTAGGAATCCACATCCAGCGGTTTCTTCTCGATGGTCAGGTACTGCTTGGCGGGCAGGTCCGTGGTCAGCACCCGGATATCAAACTGCCGCACCTGATCCACCACCGGGACCTTGAAGTGCAGCCCCGCCGGCACATCGGTCTCGATCAGCTCACCAAAGCGCAGCACCACACCCCGGTGGGTTTCCGGGATGATGAACACACTGGACAGGACCAGCAGGATAACGACCAGGGCCCCTGCAAGGCCCGCTATGCTTTTAGGCCCCATGATTATCGACTCCTCCGGCTGTTACTCAGTTCCTGACGGTTGCGCAGCTCCTCGATGACACGGTCGGTCAGCGCCTGAATACCCTGCTCATCCTGTCGCTGGCTGCTGTCCTGTGTGTCCGAACCGCCTGTTGTACCGGCACTGGCGCCACGGCCACTGAACATGCGATCCAGGGGCAGGTACATCATGTTGCCGGTACTGGCAGTGTCCACAAGCACCTTGGTGGTGTTGGAATAGACATTCTCCAGGGCCTGCAGGTACATGCGCTCACGGGTGACCACCGGCGCGTCCTGATAGACCGACAGCAGTTCGGTGAAGCGGGCGGTTTCACCACGGGCCCGTTCGACGACTTCATCACGGTACGCCCTGGCTTCTTCCACCAGGCGCTGGGCGCGACCCCGGGCTTCCGGGACCACCCGGTTACGGTAGGTTTCCGCCTCTTCCTTGAAACGTTGCTCGTCTTCCCGGGCCCGCTGGACCTCGCGGAAGGCGTCCTGCACCGCGGGCGGTGGCTGGGTGCTTTCCACGTTGACCTGGACGATTTCCAGGCCGGTGCCGTAATCGACCAGGAAGCGTTGCAGCCGCTGCTCCACATTGATGGCCAGCTCGGCACGACCCTCGGTCAAGACATCATCCAGACCGGAACTACCCACCTCGTGACGCAGGGCGCTGTCGGTGGCAAAGGCCAGGGCCTGGTTGGAATCCCGCACATTCAGCACATAAGCCTTGGCGTCGGACACCCGGTACTGCACCTGGAGGTCCACGGTAACGATGTTCTCGTCCTGGGTCAGCATCTGACCCTGGGATTCAGCGTTCCGTACGTTGGTGACACGAACCTTGGTAGCCGACTCGATCAGCGGCATCTTGAAGCGCAGGCCCGGATTCTCGGTACGATGGTATTCACCGAAGCGGAGAACCACGGCCCGCTCCTGCTCGTCAACCGTGTAGAAGGACTGGAAGACCACATAGCCCACCACGATGATGGCCCCCAGGGCGAACACGGCACCCAGTCCGGCAGCACCACCGCCCTTGCCGCCGGAACCACCGGAACCGCCCGAGCGATTGCCGCCCTTGCCTCCGAGCATGCGGTTGAGCTTGTCCAGCCCCTTCTTCAGGGCCTCATCCAGGTCCGGGGGCCCCTGATCATTGCCGCCACGACCGCCTCCGGTACCCCAGGGGTCATTGTCGTTGCGATTTCCACCCGGTTCATTCCAGGCCATAGTTCTCTCCGTCTATGCGTTTAAAGCTTTGGGAATGGCTGCAAATACTAGGGATTTATACGTGCCCCGGCAATAGCCTTGGCCGGCGGGACGGTGAAAACCCGCGCCATGACTCAGGGGGCCTCTACCCTGACCCGCTCTTCGGCCAGACCGGCCCGGCTGAGTAACTGGAACCAGTCCCGGCTCTGCAGGCGAACCTCCAGCACCACGTCGCCGTTGTCCCGGTATGCCTCATGAATCACCGAACCGGCTTCATGCAGCAGAGCCCGCAACTTACCGTCGGCGGGCCCCAGCACCACGGACTGGTGAAGCAGGTCTTCCGCCAGGCGCTCGACTACGGCATCGTACAGCAACTCGAGGCCATCGCCGGAATGGGCCGACACCCAGACCCGTACCGGGTCGCCATCCTCGTTACGCTCCACCCGGGGCCGGAAATCCTCCAGCAGGTCAATCTTGTTGAACACCTGCAATACGGGCACTTCGTCCGCCCCGATCTCATGGAGTACGGAATCCACCTGCTCCATGTTCTCGTCGCGACGGTCGTCATGGCAGTCCACCACATGCAGCAGCAGGGAGGCCTGGGTGGTTTCCTCCAGGGTCGCCCGGAAGGCTTCCACCAGCTTGTGCGGCAGGTGCCGGATGAATCCAACGGTGTCCGCAAGAACGACCGGGCCAATGTCAGGAAGTTCCAGCCGCCTCAGGGTGGGGTCCAGGGTGGCAAACAACTGGTCCGCCGCATAGACCCCGGATTCGGTAATCCGGTTGAACAGAGTGGATTTGCCGGCGTTGGTGTACCCCACCAGGGATACGGTGGGAATATCGGCACGCTTGCGGGCCCGGCGACCCTGGTCTCGCTGGCGGCGGACCTTTTCGAGGCGCCTGTGGATGGCCTTGATCCGCTCCCGCAGCAGGCGACGGTCCGTTTCCAACTGGGTTTCACCCGGCCCCCGCAGGCCGATACCGCCTTTCTGGCGCTCCAGGTGGGTCCAGCCCCGCACCAGTCGGGTGGCCATGTGCTCAAGCTGCGCCAGTTCCACCTGCAGCTTGCCCTCATGGGTGCGGGCCCGCTGGGCAAAGATATCGAGGATCACCCCGGTGCGGTCGAGAACCCGACATTTCAGTTCCCGTTCAATGTTCCGCTCCTGGCTCGGGCTGAGGGCATGGTTGAACAGTACCACATCGGCCTCGCTGGCTTTCGCCAGATCCCGGATTTCCTCCAGCTTGCCTTCCCCTACGAACAGGCGGGGGCTGGGCTGGTTGCGGGAACCGGTAATCTCCGCCACCGCTTCCACACCGGCGGATGTCACCAGCTCGCGGAATTCCCCAAGGTCTTCCGCATCACTGCCGTGGGAGCTGAACTCTATGTGAACGAGCACGGCTCGTTCACCCACATCGGGACGTTCAAACAATCAGTCTTTCTCCAGTCATTGCAATGCAAAAACCCGCACAGTCCGGACCAGTTCCCTGGCCAGCCTGTGCGGGTTTGCCGACAACCCCCGAGGGCCTGTCACTCTTCCGATTCGTTTTCTCCGGCCGGGTTCTGCTGAGGAACGCGAACGTTCCTGGCCGGCACAACAGTTGAGATGGCATGCTTGTACACCATCTGGCTGACCGTGTTCTTCAGCAGGATCACGAACTGGTCAAACGACTCCACCTGGCCCTGCAGCTTGATACCATTTACCAGGAAGATGGATACCGGGATACGCTCCTTGCGCAGCTGGTTGAGGTAAGGGTCTTGTAGAGAGTGCCCTTTTGACATGTTATTTCTCCTGTTTTTTTCGGATAATGCAGATCGTCATTGTTTAGTAGCCGCAAATTGCACCAGCATTAATCAATACCAGCCCAGCGACCAATCGAGACCGGATCCCTCCAGTGGAGTTCCCGGTGAACCTCCGGAACAGCCTTGCCTGGATCCTCAGCGTCCCGAATTCAATGTGGAGTGAGATTCAAGTTTTTTCAAGGCAATGGCGGTATTTTGCCCGGTACCGGTTTCGAGCCAGGTCACATTCCGCCATTTTCGTAGCCATGTGAGCTGCCGCTTGGCCAACTGGCGGGTGGCGGCAATGCCCCTGTCGACCATATCGGCATAGTCCCCTTCACCCGCCAGCCAGGACCAGGCCTGACGATAGCCTACGCAACGCATGGAAGGCAGGTCGGGAGACAGATCGCCCCGGGCCATCAGGCCTCTCACTTCATCCACAAAGCCCTGTTCCAGCATGGCCAGGAAGCGGACACGTATGCGCTCATGGAGCTGGTGACGCTGCGCTGGCGACAGTGCGAACTGGACCACAGTATACGGTAGCTGATGGTCGGCGTCTGCCTGCCATTTGGTCGTATACGGGTAATCCTCAATATTTTCCGCGTCCTGCCAGAAGGAGGAAATCGGGCGACCGCTGATCTCGAACACTTCCAGGGCCCGCAGCAGGCGCTGGCGATTGTTGGTATGGATCAGCCCGGCGGCCACCGGGTCCACCGAGCCCAGACGCCGGTGCAGCTCGCCCCACCCCTGGTCTGCAGCTTCAGCTTCCAGCCGGCGGCGCACGGTCGGGTCCGCCGGGGGCAAATCACCCATCCCCTGGAGCAGCGCCTTGTAGTACATCATGGTACCGCCCACCAGCAGTGGAATCCGGCCGGCGGCAGTGATCTCCGCCATCTCCCGCAGGGCATCACGGCGGAAATCCGCTGCTGAATAGGCCTCCGAAGGATCGCAGATATCGATCAGCCGATGCGGTGCCCGGGCCAGCTCCTCTGCCGAGGGCTTGGCGGTGCCAATGTCCATGCCCCGGTATATCATCGCCGAGTCCACGCTGATGATATCGCAGGGCAGGTGCTGGCAAAGCTCAATGGCCAGATCGGTCTTGCCGGAGGCCGTCGGCCCCATGACGAAGATTGCCAGGGGCGGACGCCCCTCTGCCCCACTCATCAGCGCCCCCGCAGGAACAGCTTGTCCAGTTCCGGCAGGGTTACCAGGGTCCAGGTGGGACGACCATGGTTGCACTGGCCGCTGCGCTCGGTGGCTTCCATATCCCGCAACAGGGCGTTCATCTCCGGGATGGTCAACTGGCGATTGGCACGGACGGAACCATGGCAGGCCATGGTGCCGAGCAGTTCATGGGTCTGGGCCTCGACCCGGTCGCTGCTGCCATTGGCGATCAGGTCCGCCAGTACGTCCCGCAGCAACTGCTCGGCGTCCGCGCCCCGCAGCAGGGCCGGCAATTGCCGCACCGCCAGGGTTTCCGGCCCGATCCGCTCCACCACCAGCCCCAGGGTGGCCAGTTCTTCGGCGTGATCCTCCGCCAGCCCGGCCTCCTTCTGACTCACCGCCACCGATACCGGCACCAGCAACGGTTGGCTGGTCAGGTCCTGGGCATCCAGGGCCCGCTTCATGCGTTCGTAGGTAATGCGCTCGTGGGCGGCGTGCATGTCCACGATAATCATGCCCTGGCAACTCTGGGCCAGGATGTAGATGCCATGGAGCTGGGCAATGGCATACCCCAGGGGAGGTTCGCCATTCTCACCCTCCACTGCCACGGATGCCCCCATGGCCGGCGTGGGCCGGGTCTCGGGGTAGGCACGCGGTTCCGCCGTCGCCACGGGCCCTTGCTGCGGGGCGGGACCGCCACCTTCACTGAGGGAGCGGTAGAAGGCCATCTGATCCTGGGCTGCCCAGGGCGACTGCTGACCGTGGCCACTGCCCTGGTAATTGCCACTGCCACCAACGGGCACCCCGCCACCGGCCATGTCTCCCGCCGGCTGGGCACCGGGCATGGCCGCCGGCTCGGGCATAGGCGCACCGCCGTCCCGGCCCAGCGACTGGGCCACGGCACCCCGGAAATGGTCGTCCGGGCGCACATCCGCCAGCGCCCGGTGCAGGGTGCGGAAGATAAAGTCGTGCACCAGCCGACCATCCCGGAAGCGGACTTCATGCTTGGTGGGGTGGACGTTGACGTCGACATTGGCCGGGTCCAGTTCCAGGTAGAGCACGAACGCCGGATGCCGGTTGTTGTAGAGCACGTCCCGATAGGCCTGACGGACCGCGTGGGCCACCAGTCGGTCGCGGATCACCCGGCCGTTGACGAAGAAATACTGCAGGTCCGCCTGGCTGCGGGAGAAGGTGGGCAGCGCCACCCAACCCCGCAGGCGAAGGCCGGTGGCCTCGGTGTCGATAACCACCGCATTGTCGATGAACTTCTGTCCGCACAGGGCACCAATGCGGCGCTCATGGTCCAGCTCCGTTTCCGCCGGCCGCAGGCTGTGCACCACCTTCTGGTTATGGCGCAGGGTGAAGCCGGTATCAAACCGGCCCAGTGCCTGACGGCGCAACACTTCCTCCACATGGCCGAATTCGGTTTTCTCGGTGCGCAGGAACTTGCGCCGGGCCGGGGTATTGAAGAACAGGTCGCGCACTTCCACGGTGGTGCCCACCGGATGGGCAGCGGGAGACACCCTGGCGTCCATGTCCCGACCTTCCACTTCCACCCGGCTGGCGGCCTCCTGCTCCTGGGTACGGGAGGTCAGGGTCAGACGGGAAACCGAGCTGATACTGGCCAGGGCCTCACCCCGGAAACCCAGCGATCCCACTGCCTCCAGGTCGTCCAGTGTGGCGATCTTGCTGGTGGCGTGACGGCTCAGGGCCAGGGGCAGCTCCGCTTCAGGGATACCCACCCCGTCGTCCCGCACCCGGATCAGGCGTGCACCGCCCTGCTCCACTTCGACATCCACACGCCGGGCACCGGCATCCAGGGCATTCTCCACCAGTTCCTTGAGGACCGAGGCTGGCCGTTCAACCACCTCCCCGGCGGCAATCTGGTTCGCCAGTCGGGGGGACAGCAGCTTGATGGAAGGCATGGAGGTATCTGTCTCCAGAGGTCAATGAATGATTGCCCCGGATGATAACAGATTCGATATGATGAAAGCTGCCGGCCATTGGTTTCGGACACCAATGGCCGGCGCGGTCTTCAGGAGCTGGGAATCTGCAGGGTCTGGCCGACCATGACCACGTCGTCCGTGAGCCCGTTCACCCGTTTCAGGGCTTCCACGGTGACTTGGTTGCGGCGGGCCACGGCGGACAGGGTATCACCACGCTGGACCCGGTATTCGGTCACTGCGCCGCCACCTTCCTGACGATTCTGCCAGGCCAGGAGCGTGCCGGGAGGCGGCACATTGTTGAAGTAGGCATTGATGCCCTCGAATACCGCCTGGGCGATCTTCTCCTGGTGGGCGGAACTGGTCAGGTTCCGCTCCTCGCGGGGATTGGAGATAAAACCGGCCTCCACCAGGATTGAGGGAATATCCGGTGATTTCAGCACCACGAACGCCGCCTGTTCAACGCCGGGCTTGTGCAGCCGGGTGACCCCGCCAAGCTCTTCCAGGATATAGCCGCCCACGCCCACGCTGGCATTGATGCTGGCGGTCATGGACAGGTCCAGCAGCACGCCGGCCAGGACATCGTCCTTGTCGCCAAGGGTAACACCACCCTCACCGCCAATCAGGTCGGACCGGTTCTCGCTGCGGGCCAGCCAGCGCGCGGTCTCACTGGTGGCACCGCGCTGGGACAGGGCGAACACCGAGGCCCCATTGGGTTGCGGGCTGCGGAAGGCATCGGCATGAACCGACACGAACAGGTCCGCCTTGTGCTTGCGGGCCAGCAGGATACGGCGGCGCAGGTCAATGTAATAGTCGCCGGTGCGGGTGAGGCGTGCCTCATATCCCGGCTTGCTGTCAATCAGCGCCTCCAGCCGGCGGGCCATAGCCAGCACCACGTCCTTCTCGCGGGTGCCGGACGGCCCGATGGCGCCCGGGTCCTCGCCCCCATGCCCGGCATCGATCACCACGATGATGTCCCGCTTGCTGTCACTCTGGTCGCGGACAATCGGCTTGGTCAGGCTGTCCAGGGACTCCCGGTCTTCCTGAATCAGGTCCACCACCAGGCGGTGACCATACTGCTGGTTGGGCTCCAGCAGAAAACTGCGGGGTTTGATGTCCTTTTCCAGATCCAACACCACCCTCAGGTCATTGCCGTTTCTGGGCGCGCTGCGAATCCGCCTGACCGGGCTGTCGCTGAGGTCCAGTTGGTCCAGATCCGCATCCAGGCTGGTGTCCTCCATGTCGATCACCAGTCGCGACGGATTCTCCAGCGAGAAGATCGTGTGCCTGACCTGTGAACGGGTATCGAATACCAGCCGCGTATGGTCCGGCGCCGGCCAGATCCGGGCACCCTCCACCTCGGTGGCACTGACGGCTACCGGGCTCAATAGCAGGGCAGCCACCACCAGCAGCCGTAGAAAGTCCCTGATCAGGAGTCTGCGCGGTAGAAATCGCGCCAAGCGAGAGCGTCCCACTTTGAGGCCATTTTGACGGTCATTTGAGGCGCATAGTGGTTCTATGCAACGAAAATGAGCGCTCAAAAGGGACCAAAGTGGGGCGGTCGCAGCGGCGGGACTTTCTGCCGCGCAGACTCCTAGTCCTGTTGTTATCATTTTCGGGCCCTCAATCCTGCTCCATTCACTCTTCTTCCGGTCTCGACTCATTACCCGTCGAGATACGCTCCATTTCCTGCAGTCGATCCAGCAATGCCTGACCGGTGTCGGTACCGGAAACCATGCGCAGGAACCGCCCCTCGCCATCCGGCACCAGGGTCAGGTCCAGGTCCGGCTCCGGCAGTATACCGGCGCCCCGCTCCGGCCACTCCACCAGGCAGACATTGCCGGGTGCCAGGTAATCACGAATGCCCATGAACTCCAGTTCTTCCGGGTCGCCCAGCCGGTAGAGATCAAAATGCCAGGTGGCCGGCTCAAGCTGTTCATAGGGCTCCACCAGCGTATAGGTCGGACTCTTCACCGCTCCCTGATGTCCCAGCCCCTGGATAAAGCCCCGGCTGAAGGTGGTCTTGCCAGCACCCAGGGTGCCATGGAGGAATATAACAAGCCCCTGCCCGGAAGACACCGATTTCACCGCATTTGCGAGATTTTTACCGTTTTTAACAGTCGCCGCCTCATCCGCCAGCCACACTTCCCACTCAGACATGGCTTGCTCCCTTTCGCCCCGACTCCGCCGCCATCAGCACGGTCGCCATCGCCTCCAGCACATCCTGTGGCAACAGGGAACGATACCCCCGTTGCCGGGAGGCCACGTTGGCGGCCGCCAGGTGCAGGGCGGCGGCATTCACCACCGCATCGGTCAGATCCGAGTCACCGCCCCTTACCGCCTGAGCCATGAAACCACCGGCAATACCGGACAGGATGTCACCCATCCCCCCGGTCGCCATGCCAGGATTGGCACCGCCGATCACCACGGGCAAACGCTCCGGCGCCGCCACCAGCGTGCCAGCTCCCTTCAGCAGCGCGATACCCCCGAAATTCTGCTGAAGCCTCTCCACCGCTACGAGACGGTCCGACTCGATATCCGCCACCGAACACGCAAGCAGCCTGGCCGCCTCGCCCGGATGCGGTGTAATCACCTGATAATCACTACTGACCGCCACCCGGGTCGACAACAGGTTGAGCGCATCTGCATCCAGCAATCGCGGTTTGCCGGATGCCAGCACCTGCTGCAGCATCTGCTGCCCCCAGGCCGCCTGGCCGATGCCCGGGCCGCAGACGACCACATCAGCCTTCTCCAGCAGCGGCTCCAGGTCATTGCCATGAATGACACCCCGCACCATCAACGACGGACACCGCGCCAGGGCCGGCGATACATGCTCCGGCCGCGTGGCCAGACTCACCAGCCCCGCCCCGCTGCGGGCAGCCGCCTCCGCCGCCAGCAGACCGGCGCCCCCAAAGCCCCGGTCACCGGCAATCACCAGCACGTGACCGAAATCCCCCTTGTGGGCCGCCATGGACGGCACCGGCAACAGCCCTTTGCGGGACTCCCAGGTAGACAGCGTGGCAACCGGCACTGCCGGGCAACCCTCAATGTCCTGCTCTGCCCCCAGGGCGTCGTAGGCCACCTCACCGGCGAAATGGGGCCCCTTCCCGGTGAGCAGGCCAATCTTGCGGCCAATAAACGTGGCGGTCACATCCGCCCGGACCGCATCACCCTCAGCCATCCCCAGGCTGGCATCCAGCCCGGAAGGCACATCCACCGCCAGCACCGGACTGGCACCCTGGTTAATCCAGGCAATCACCTCGTCCACCGGCGCCCTGGGCTGACCCCGGGCACCGGTTCCCAGCATGGCATCCACCACCACGGTATCGCCCCCGAAGAGCGTCGCCCTTGCACGCTCATCCAGATCGGACCACGGTGCCATGGACACCCCGGCCTCGCCGGCATCCTGCCAGGCCCGCCGGGCATCGCCGGACAGCTTTTGCGGATCGGCAACGGTAATACAGGTCACCTCCAGGCCATGGCGCAGGGCATTCAACGCCACCAGGTAACCATCACCGCCGTTGTTGCCGGCGCCGCAAAGCACCACAATACGGGTTGCGGACGGCCAGTGACGCAGCACCTGCCGAAAGGCGGCGCGGGCCGCCTTCTGCATCAATCCATAGCCTTCCACACCGCGTTCATCGATCAGGAAACGGTCCAGTGACCGCACCCCATCCGCAGTGAAGAGGGATTCTGTTAAGCTGTTTGCTGTCAGCATAGGTGCCGAACCAATACCCGTTCAAGAATTCAGTTTAACTGTCCAGGCCAGATACCTGTTAAGCATAGCAAAATTCACGTACAGGCCATACTTTGATCAATAGTACCCGCAATCCATGACGTCTGCACTTAAAGATTTTCCATCCAGGATACGCCAGTGGGCGCAGGAACTGGGCTTCAGCGACGTGGGCATCACCCGGCCGGAGACCGGTGTCCACGCGGAGCGCCTGAAGAACTGGCTGGATGCCGGCATGCACGGCGAAATGACCTGGATGGCGGACCATGGCGACAAACGCTATACCCCGACCTCACTGGTACCGGGCACCCACCGCATTATCTCCGTACGCATGGATTACCGCACGGCACCGGACAACCCCGCAGAGGTCCTGCAGGACCCGGAAAAGGCCTACGTCACCCGCTATGCCCTGGGCCGTGACTACCACAAGCTGATCCGCAAGCGCCTGACGAGACTCGCCAAAGCCATCGACGACGAACTCGAAGGCTACGACTACCGGGCCTTCACCGACAGCGCCCCGGTACTGGAAAAAGGCCTGGCCCAGCGCGCCGGCCTCGGCTGGATCGGCAAGAACACCCTGGTGCTGAACCCGTCCGCCGGCTCGTACTTCTTCCTGGGGGAAATCTTCACCAACGCCCCCCTGCCGGTCACCGAGCCCTTCGAAAAAAACCACTGCGGCACCTGCAGCGCCTGCCTGGACACCTGCCCCACCAACGCCTTCGTGGGCCCTTACGTGCTGGACGCCCGCCGCTGCATCAGCTACCTGACCATCGAACTCAAGGGCTCGATCCCGGAAGAACTGCGCCCGCTGATGGGCAACCGCGTCTTCGGCTGCGACGACTGCCAACTGGCCTGCCCCTGGAACCGCTTCAGCAAGCCCACCCAGGAAGACGACTTCAGCCCCCGCAACAACCTGGACAACACCACCCTGGCGGAACTGTTCCTGTGGACGGAAGAGGAATTCCTGAAACGTACGGAAGGATCGGCCATACGTCGTACTGGCTATGAAGGCTGGTTGAGGAACATCGCGGTCGGTCTGGGTAATGCCCCGTCAACCATCCCGGTCATTGAAGCACTGAAGGCGCGGGTGGACTACCCGTCGGAGTTGGTGCGGGAGCATGTTGAGTGGGCACTGAAACGACATGGACTGCAAACCTAAAGACGGGTGATAGAACCCAGGCCTGCGAGGGTGCTTGGGAGGCTAGTCCCGGTCGCTTT